>CAZIAN010000446.1:0-3586 GCA_964537355.1 uncultured Pirellulales bacterium
GGTGGGCATTACCGCTTTCACCTCGCAGGCGAACCGCGCCTATGAAGTGGCCGCTCACTTCCGGCGTCTGGGCGTACCCGTCGTCATGGGCGGCATTCACGCAACCATGTGCCTGGAGGAGGTCATGGAGCGTGTGGACTCGGTCGTCACGGGGGAGGCGGAGGGCATCTGGCCGCAGGTTCTGGAGGACGCCCGGCGCGGCAGCCTGAAGCGCCGGTATGACGGAGGTCTTGCCGAGATAAGCGATGTCCCGCTCGCACGCCATGATTTGCTGGCTACGGGATATGCCTTGGGGGCCATTCAGACCACACGCGGCTGTCCCTTGAATTGCAGCTTCTGCAGCGTGACAACGTTCAACGGGGCCAAGTACCGGCAGCGTCCCATTCCGGATGTCGTGCGGGAATTTCGGTCGATTCGTGAGAAACGTGTTCTTGTGGTGGACGACAACCTCATCGGCACACGCCCTGAACACATCGCCCGCGCTAAGGACATGTTCCGCGCTATAGCACAGGCGAAACTGCGAAAGGAATGGATTGCCCAAGCAACTATTAACTTCGCTGATGACGAAGAACTTCTGGCGTTAGCCGCGAAGGCCGGGTGCAGAGGCGTCTTCATCGGCTTTGAGTCCCCCGCACCGGAAGGGCTTCGGGAGATCGGCAAGAAATTCAACCTTCTCAACGGCCGGGACTTTCGTGCCTCCGTGCGACGCATACAGCAGCACAACATTCTGGTAATGGGTTCCTTTATCATCGGCTTGGACATAGATGAACCGGGCATCGGTAAACGTATCGCCGGGGTAGCCCGTCAGTACGGTGTGGACAATCTCAACGTGCTTTTTCTGACACCCTTGCCCGGTACGCGGCTGTGGGACCAGATGAAATCGGAGGACCGCATCGCCCTCAATACCTTCCCGCAAGACTGGAAATATTACACACTGACATTCCCCGTGGCCCGCTATAAGCATTTGTCTCTGGACGGCATCATCCGGGAAATGATCTCCTGCAACCGGGACTTCTATTCCATGCCGCGCATTCTGCGCAGGGTGTGCAGCAGCTTGTGGCAGCGCCGTCGGCCACTGATCAGCCTGGTCAGCAATCTCTCATACAGGAACAACCTACGTCTGGACTGCCGGGCATACGCGGACTTCAAGCGTTAATCGGACAAACAAATGTTGGTAACGGGTACAATGCGGCTTTGGGTGCAAGCTTCAGGAAGAGAAAGATGAATTAAGCCAGGTATTGTGACAAAAGCCCACAAAAACACTCAGAACCATAGCAATTTCAAGTGATATACGGTATAGGTTGCAAATTGTGCTTGTATAAGGTCTGTGTGTGTGCTAAACGTAAAGTTGATTGAAAACTTAAAGTCAATCGCTGATTGCGGATTCAGCTTCGGCTAACCTCGTTGCCTGCTACGGGTAGTCAGGAAATGTGTGTCATTCTATTTCTGGGTTACTGATACGTTCCTCTTCAGATTTCTTTACTTCCTCGAGGTAATCTTTGGCATAATCTATCATTTTCTTTATTATGCTTAACACAGATTTTATATCTCCTCGTTTATGGCTATATTGATGTGATATTCGGAGATGTCCTGAATCATCGTCATACATAAAATCATAACGTCCATGAGACCAGACTATGCCTGTTTTTCCTATTTCATCCTCTCTGCCATATTGTGTTGTGTGTAGTCTTGTCCGCATATTTTCCATGACTCTTTTGAGATCAAATTCAACATCAATACGAACGGTGAGTATTACTGAAGGGCTTCTGACGTCATCGTATGCGAATAGTTCTTCTGAGGCAATACCTTCACAGTATTCGCCATATAAATCGTTTAAGTGATTGACTAAAGCGTCAGGACTGGCGGCCGTTTTTGGAATCCCTTGGTCGATTGACTGGTAAATCTTGGGAAGTGCCGTAATAGTATCATCAATTGCCATAATCTGTTGAGCTTTCAAACCTCTCGAGCTGAGATTAAAAGTAAGAGTAATTTTTCTTGCAGAACCGATAATAATCAAATCAAGTCCGAGAGCTTCACTTTCTTAAAAAGGTCTCTTGCTTGAGTAGTTACCTTGCTGTAAGCTTGATCGGCCTTAGCGCCGAACCTGTCCTTTGGAGCTTGCTCCCGTAAGCCCAGGGATACAGTCATAGGTCCTTCAATAGCTTCTATGACTTCGATCATGGTGATTTCTTCGATGGGTCTGGCAAGACAAAATCCACCATGAGGGCCTCTCTTACTACTAAGTATATTTGCTTTTACCAATTGCTTCATTATCTTTAGTAAAAATTCCAACGGTATGTAATATGCCTTAGCAATTGTTTTGGACGAGACAATATCTTCATCCTTATGTTGTGCGAGGTAACCTATTGCCAATAGTGCATATCCTATAGATCTGCTAATTCTCATTATCAGCCCCTTTAACACAAGCACCATTTGTAGCTTTACATGGTAATCAGCATGTAAAACAGCCGCGGGCAGACACTAAAATCAGCCACGCCCAAGACGTATAGTAAGCCTTCATGTAGGAACCTACAAGCACAATTTTACTTTCTCTTGTTCTTGCCCTTTCGCATAGACCGTTTGCACCTGTACCCCCGTGTTTTCTTGCGAAAGCAAGAGCGTGGGCTGCGAAGCACGAGCATCTCTCGACACATAGTTCAATTTACAATATACGGTTTCCGCTACACCCATTTACGCATTTGCTAATTCCCCTTCATCCTGCTTGTCCTACTAAGCTTCTGCGAAGGTGGGAGGTAGTTGAAGGATTAACGAAGGATTATGAAAGAACGGTAGAAATAACTGTCGTTAGGGAGGGAATTTATAATTGACGTTGGTCATTCTAACCGATAACTGGAGTAGATGCTTATTACTTTCGTCGAGCATTAATGTTAGGCGGACATGATAGAAAAAAGGAAAATGTATGAAAAGAAAAGTGGGTTTGTGGATTGATCATAGGAAGGCTGTCATTGTGTTTCTCGCCGGCGAAGAGGAAGAAATAAAACTGGTAAGATCGAAGGTTGAAAAACAGATACGACTTGCCGCTGGTGCACGTTCAGGTGGTTCATTTGAATCACAGGCAGTTCCATCAGATGATCGCCAACAGCGAGCGTTTACTGGACATCTCAACACTTACTACAATGAGGTAATTTCGTGTATTCGTGATGCAGAATCTATTCTGATATTTGGTCCTGGTGAGGCAAAAGGTGAACTCAAAAAACATCTCGAGCGAGAGCGGCTCGGTGGACGTATAGTTGGCGTTGAAACGGTTGACGAAATGACTGATGGTCAGATTGCGGCAAAAGCTCGACAGTACTTTCTAAATCAAAAATAGAGTTCGCCAATAGGATTGACATAGAAACACCTAACCATGTGTTCCAGCGGACGCGCAAACACGGCGCGCCGCCGAACATTGCGTTAGGTCGCCAAAGGGATTTGAATGATGAAGACTGAGTTGGAAAAGGGCAATATGCTTACGCTGGTTGGAGAGGGGGTATCACCCGGACTGGCTAAAGGGCAGGCATTCATCTACATAGACGTGCTTAAGCGAGAATCCAAACTCTATAAGATAGGCGACACCCAAGTCGAT
>CAZIAN010000446.1:3596-4305 GCA_964537355.1 uncultured Pirellulales bacterium
GAAGAGAAGGCCAGAATTGACAAGGCAATCGATGATGTACGGCAGAGCCTGACTATCGATGCGAAGCAAATTGAGAGCAAGTTGGGCAAGGAGTCGGCGGATATCTTTCTCGCTCAAAAGACTATGCTGCTTGATCCCTCTGTTGTTGAGGAACTAAAAAGGACCTTGGAAGCGGAACGGATCAATGCCGAGCAGGTGATCAGAACAGTGTTCAGGCTTCTGGCCTGCAGGTTCAGAGAATTGAACGATGAAGTGTTCCGGGAACGCGGAGATGACATAGACGACTTATCGCGCAGGTTATTGCTGGCGTTGGCCGGAATTCATGCACACAGCCTCGAAAACTTGCCTTCGAACACCGTGCTTGTCGCACGCCGGTTGCTCCCTTCAGACACGGTATTTCTCTCGCGGTCAACCACCGTCGCTGTAGTCGCGGAGTTCGCTGGCCGCGCAGCTCATGCGGCTCTTCTTGCTCGCGAACTTGGCATTCCCTGTGTGGGTGGAGTTCCTAAGTTACTTGAAGTGGTACATACGGGAGACGTTGTTCTTGTAGATGGGACGGAGGGAAAGGCGGTGATCAATCCGGACTCTCGAGCCCTGCAAGAATACGAGGACGCTCTCAATGAAGTACGAAAACGCAACGAATCGCTGGTTCAAGGCAGCCGCATCGAACGCACGGTTACCTTGGATGGAATTGAGGTCTCTGTCATGG
>CAZIAN010000447.1:0-4282 GCA_964537355.1 uncultured Pirellulales bacterium
GCATTAACTTTATCATGCCATCAGGACGGCCCTGAAGTAATATGTTATGACCACCACGAAATTTCATATTGCTCTTCTGTCACTTACAGTATCGACTAAAGATATTTAGTACATTCATATATATCACAATAAACTCGGTTGTTCAATCATATGTTACGCTCTAAGGATGCTTAAACTGATAGAAAAGGAGTATTTTCCCAGATATGAGAATTTCTTTAGATGTCAGCTGCTGTTCAAAAAATAACAGACAATTATCTTATTTTTTAAGATAAATTCTTGATATTAATTTACCACATTGAATCGGGCATTGAGCTTAAAAAGACGCTTCATAGGTAAATTAAGGACTTGTGAAGGCTCAAGTGATAAAGAAGTGCGTATCTGCTCAAGAATATGTTCGATCCTTTCTTCATCAACCGCAATTAAGGTAAACCAAATATTGAAGTTATCATTACGAAGGTAGCTGTGAGTTACTTCTGGAAATTGTCCTATTGTTTTGGCGGCTTGCTCAATAACATCAGCCTGGCAATTGACCGCAGCTAAGGTGCTGCAGAAGCCGAGCTTGCGAGAATCAAGGCTTGCTCCAATCCGGCGAACTACCCCTTCGCTTATTAATTTTTGGGTCCGGTCCCAAAGCTCATCACAGGGAATTTGTAACTTCTGCGCTATGATTTCATAAGGCCTTTCGCTTAAAGGAAAATTATTTTGAAGTGCGTCCAGTATCTGGCAATCCTGTTCGTCCATAGAATATCCTTCGCAGTATAACAACCATAAACAATTTAATGGTCCATTTAGTTACTTCTCTGTTTTTTAACGTAATCGGACGCCATTTATATATCGCAACGAAGTACATAACAATCATATCTTTGCCCTTGACCCTCGTCGGTCCGATTGCTATATATTATATATATAAAAACGGTTGTAATGTAAAGCTAAAGGTTGTGAGAAATCGTCAATTACCGGCATGTTTATACCTTATACCATGTCGAAATTCTCAATATTGAGAATGTAAAAATATTTTTGTTTTTTTCAATATTTTTTGAAGGAAGTCAATGCCATACGGAAAAATATACCTTGTTGGTACAGGTCCTGGCGATGTGGAACTAATCACAGTTAAGGGCAACAAGTTAATAAGTCAAGCCGATGTTATTTTACATGACCATTTAATACCGTCTGAGCTGTTGAGGTTTGCTAAACCAGGTGCAGAGATAATATCTGTTGGTAAATTTGCCGGTCGGCATACGCTGCCCCAGGATCAGATAAATAAACTCTTGATTGAAAAAGCCAAAAACAACAAAGTTGTTGTCAGACTCAAAGGTGGTGACCCGTTACTTTTTGGCAGAGGCGGCGAAGAGGCCGAAGAATGTGTTCAGGCTGGAGTGGATTTCGAATTTGTCCCTGGTGTAACAAGTGCTCTTGCGGCACCCTGCTATGGAGGCATACCACCGACACACAGAGATTGTACATCTAATGTTGCAATTGTTACGGGGCATCGAAAGGATGAAAAGGAAATTGAAATACCCAAAGCCGGAACTATTATTTTTCTAATGGGTGTCGCGAATATTGAAAAAATCATCAAATCACTTCTTGAAGCAGGCTGGCCTGGCCAGACAAAAATTGCAGCAATCGAAAAAGGCACCTGCTATGACCAAAGAGTTATTCAGGGAACTTTGGATGATTTTCTTGGAGTAACTCAAAAAGCACAAATGCGGACGCCGGCCATTTTTATTGTAGGTAAAGTAGTTGAGCTTAAAGAGAAGCTGGACTGGTTTGGAAAAAAGCCGAGAATACTTCTACCGGGTACCCATCCGGACAAATACAGACATCTTGGAATTATTATTCACAGACCTCTGATTAAATCGGTTCCTCTCGATGATTATACACAAGCCGATAAGGTGCTCAAACGGCTCAATACTTTTGATTGGATAGTATTTACCAGCACCAACGGCGTAGAATTCTTTTTTCAACGCTTAAATGCTGTTGGTCTCGATACCAGGTCTATTGGCACCGTGAAAGTTGCTGCCATCGGCCAAACAACCGCTGAAAAACTCAAAACGTTTGGAGTTCTGGTTGATATGCAGCCGAATTTGGAATCAAGCACCGGTCTGCTGGACGAGTTTAAAAAAGTTTCAGTCAAAGGCAAACGGATTCTTCTTGTAAGACCGAAGATTGGGTCGAGTATGCTGTTGGATGGATTGGCGGATGCTGATGCTACTATCGAAGCGGTGGTGGTGTATAGAAATATTGAAATAGAGCCTGAAGAAACTGACTTTGATTTCATCGACCAGATATTATTTACAAGCGGTTCAACGATCCGAGCTTTTTTGAAGCTATATGGCTCTGTCCCTGACGGCGTCAAAGTCTATTGTCTGGGACAGCCTACATTAAACGAGGCCAAAAAACATAATATAGCCGCAGAGCTTCTGCCTTGATGCCTGTAATTCATCCTTACTTGGCAGATGGATTTCTAAGCTTGTATTATAAAGCTCTGAAAGAAATGGTTTAAAGAGTTGATACCTTTGGTTCCGACTTTTTTATGTTTGGTCTTTTCTTGTTAATGCCCAGTGATTCCGGCAGGCTGTGAAAACGATGTTCCGGATGGTTCCAGGCAACGGTTACCAGAGAGGTTTCTTCAAAGAGAGCATTAATTTTCCTTGTGGCGCTAATCCACTGGGCATAAATATTGCAGTTCTGCGGGGTTCCACCGCATTGACAGTGTCTTATTGGACAATCGTCAAAGAGCGATTCACCTTCGATACTGTTAATTATCTCAAGCAGGCTGATTTCCTCTGGTGGCTTGGCAAAAATGTGTCCCTTTTTGCGACCTTTTACGCCTTTGACTATATGAGCTTTTGACAGCCGTTGGAATATCTTAGCCAGGTATTCGGGCGGAATTCCTTCTCCTTTTGCTATAGTATTGGTTGTAACGGGCAACTGTGTGGCGTGTCTGACCATATACATTAAAGCATGCATAGCATAGGCGGTAGCTTTCATAACTTTCATTGGAAAATCCTATCTGATAAGTATATCAAAAAAGTTAATACGATACTTTCAAATTCACCCTGCTTTTCCTTTTTTTGTAGTCCTGCCAACATTGACTCCCAGTTCATCAATCTTCCTGTACAAACTTGACAAGCCCACTTTCAAAGCTTTTGCTGCTTCAACTTTATTCCAATTATACTTGTTCAGCACTCTGCATATATGTTCCCTCTCGTATATTTTGACTGCCGCCTGCAGGTTCTCGTTTGCTTCATTTGGTAATATTGCGGTCGAGCCTAAGGATCCAATATCAGACATCTTTATAACATCGTCTTCAGCAAATATTACCGCTCTTTCTATTATGTTCTGGAGTTCCCTGATGTTACCTTTCCATTCATAGTTCATAAGGAACTGCATGACATGATCACTTACTCCCACACACTGCTTACCCATATCGGCATTATATTTTTTGATGAAATGTTCGACCAGCAACGGGATATCTTCTTTCCTTTCCCTTAATAAAGGAATGTGGATGCCAACGACATTCATCCTGTAATATAAATCTTCTCTGAACCGTCCAAGTTTTATCTCTTCGAACAGGTCTTTGTTTGTTGCCGCGATCAGCCGCAAATCAATATCGACAGGTTCAGTAGAGCCTACAGGTGTTATCTGTCTGCTTTCCACTGCCCGGAGTAATTTTACCTGGCAGTTCAACGGCATATAACCAATCTCGTCTAAAAATAAAGTCCCACCTTGGGCACTTTCAAAAAGCCCCTTCTTGTCTTTTATGGCAGAGGTAAAACTCCCTTTTTTATGGCCGAATAATTCGCTCTCAAGCAAACCTTCAGGTATTGCGCTACAATTGACTGCAATAAAACGCCTGCCATTCTTCGATCCCAGGGAGTGTATAGCGCGGGCAACTAATTCCTTGCCGGTTCCGCTTTTTCCTGTTATCAACACGTTACTTTTGGTCCGTGCCACTTTCCGAATAATTTCAAAGACCTGATGCATTGCCGGGGACTGACCTATAATCTGAGTAATGTCGAATTTGCTGTTAAGCTCTTGTTTTAATTCCCGGTTTTCCTTCTGTAAATGCAAATACTGCAAATGCTGCTGGATTTTTGTCAGTATATCTTCGAAAATTACGGGCTTCATCACGTAATCACAAGCGCCGAGCTTGATTGCCTCCACGGCCATTTCAATCGTTCCATAAGCCGTTATCATTATCACACGCGTCTGTGGCCTTACTTTCATTATTTCCTGCAGAACCTTTATACCGTCTGAGCCGGGCATTTGGATGTCCAGT
>CAZIAN010000448.1:0-4269 GCA_964537355.1 uncultured Pirellulales bacterium
GTCCGCGTCACAAACGGCCACATAACGCACTCCGGGGATCTCGCTGAAGATGCGTGTATGGTAGCTTCCTTGGCCGCCAACGCCGACAGTGGCGAGCCGAATCTCGTTATTCGCACCGAGGACGCGTGAATTAGGGCCTATTAACGCCATAGCCGCTCCGGCAGCCATCGTACCTTTCATAAAATCTCTACGACTTAGCTTACTCATAATGTTTCTCCTATATTTCTTACAAAGTTTTTTGTCCGGCATATATTGTTGTTTATTTACCCGAAGCATATTCGCGGTAATGCTTAGCCACATCGGCCTGATTCGTATCACCTTTATGGAAATAGAACCGGTACTTGAAGGTAAGACTTTTACCGGCAGGTATCGTAATATTCCCTGTCCCTTCGGGCTTTCCTTCAAAGTAATGCACTCCGAAGGGATTGGCGGCGAATAGTCCGTAATCGCGAACGTGCCACCAAGTAGGATGTTTTGGATTCTGCGGATGGTCGAAGATGGCAACACCTACGATTTTACCTTCCACCGGCCCGTAATAATCGCACCAGGCCGCACGCTTGCCCCAGGTTTGCCCGTCTTTTTGACCTTCACTGTTGAGAATATGTCCTTTTCCGACCTTTCCTTTGAGTCGCATCGTCGGAGCTAATCGAATCGCCATCGAGCCTTCCTTAGTATCACCCATAACCACCTCGCCTTCGGAAGCATGGATGGTAATCTCGAAATCCATAACTTGACCGTCCTTGCGGTTGTAGAATCTGTGCGTCCGCGTGTCCGTACAGACGACTTTGCCGTCCTTTGCAACATATTTGTCGGTCGATACAATTTCGCCCATTTCAGGACCCGAGCTGACCTTAAGGAACTTGTCATGAACTACCTTGCCGGAATTAGCGCCCTCGCCCCAGAAATCCTGCCCGTTTATCTCGCCGTGGGTGAACCACAGGCTCTTGTGGTGGACATGGTCTTTCACCTCATCCGGATTAATGTCCTTCATCGGCCAGTGGCGAGTTATCGGCTCACCCGTAGGACCAATCACCGGATAGAAATAAGGACGGGGCACATCATTAAAACAGTACTCCGTAAAAAGTTTACCGTTAATTTCAACCCGTAACTTCTTTTGTCCTTCGGTAATCTTAACACCCGAAGCACTTTTTTGCCCGGTCCCGGCGCTCTGCGCCTTAGCAACCATTTCCTCGAAGACCTGTCGCTGCTCAGCTAATGCCTTAACGCGGTCCTTGGGTTTTGTACGGGCTTCGAGAAGAATCCAGCCATCGTAGTCCATCGCCACAAAGAGGTTCATCAGCTCCTGATAAGGATAGTCGCCAATGTTCAACTCGCGTACATGAACAGTATCACCAAATCTGTCTTTGACCAGGTTGAAGTTATACTCCAGCCCCTGGCCCTGGAGGTCCTGAGAATTGCAGTTCCAGCAGACACCAACGTTGGGATTGTCGGCAACATCCATAATCGCCTTAATGATAGGCAGTTGTGAGCATCCTCCATGCACTTCCAGCCTAATTGCCTGCCCGTAGCGGGCGCCATATTGACCTAACTCATTCAGTGATTTGCCTATCTGTTCTATTGTTTGTTGCTGTGAGACATTTTTCGGCAGGTCATTCGGTTTTACCTTTACGCCCGAGCCGCCGACATCGCTGGACAGCTTGATATACTGCTTGGCCCCATCAATGTCACCTCGAAGTTTCTCCGGATCGGTATAGTGGAAGGCAAAGTTAGTCCCCAGACCAACGAGCGTAACGTCACTGTTTTCGAACCGCCTCTTCACGTCCCGGCGTTGTCGGGCGTTAAGGGTCGATTCAACTCCGTGAGCGTGCTGTGTTCGCAGCTCGACGCCGGAGATTCCGGCCTTTTCGCAATTGGCTATCAGCGTAGGCAGGTCCCAGTCCTGGCCCCAAAGATAGGTAACCAATCCGAACTTCATTTTGGCCCCTCTCCGAGCAGAACTCATCGCGAGTACTTTACCCAATGGTCCGGCTGCAACTGCAGCGGCGCCAAAATATATTGATTGTTTAAGAAAATCACGACGAGCGTTATTGAATGTGTTCATGTTCTCCTCATTTCTGTTTACTGTGCCATGTAGCAAATTTGCTCTCGGTCACTTTCTCAAGAGCTTTCACCCTAAACTCTTGGCCCATCCTCGCTGACGACCAAGAACTATTATTATCACCAGCAAGGACGCTTCTGTCAAGCGATTTCTGCAAAAAAAACGGCCATCCTCTTCGTCCTTCCCAAATTTCCGAGAAGTAATACGCAACTCGTTATTTTCTATCCGCTGATTTCAATCAGCTTTTCTGCAACTTTCAAGCCGGCCTCATTCTTTGCAATCGCCCGGCAGCTCCTTTTCATTTTCTGTCTTTTCTCGTCATCCTTCATCAGCTCTTCAAGCTCTTCCCATAACCATTCGGCCCTGTCTTTTTCATCCTGCAAATCATCTACTATAATCGCAGCACCGGCCTCAACCAGCTTGCCCGCATTCAGATACTGATGCCTGTCCTTGTGGTACGGATAGGGCATACAAATACTCGGCGTCCCTGCCGCTGTGAATTCAGCAACGCTGACCGCGCCACTCCTGCCAATAACCAAATCCGCGGCAGCCAACAGGTTCGCCATATCATCGAAATATCCCAGAACTTTATGGCTGATGTTGGCATTGTCATATTGGCTCTTAATTTTTTCGTAATTACTGACTCCCGCCAGATGAACTATCTGCCAATCATCCGCAAAAGCATCCAGTTTTTTCAACAGCGAACATACCGCTCTGTTAATATTCTCCGAGCCGCTCGATGCGCCGGTAACAAGCAAAGTTTTTTTATCTTTCTCAAGTCCCAATTGTTCAATCGCCTTGTTCGGCTCCGGATTGTCAAAGCCGCTTCGCAGCGGACAGCCGACAATATTGACATTCCCACCCCTGCGTGCGAAGTATTGCGCGGTTTCCTCAAACTGCAAAAATACCTCATCCGCCCAGCGACTTATTATCTTATTTGCGCGGCCCGGCACAATATCAACATTCAAAAGTCCGACAGGAACCTTACACTTATGTGCCGCCAGACAGACCGGCGCCGACACAAAACCCCCGGCCCCAAATACCACCGCATCCTTATTTTTTGCAATCGCTTCTTTTGCTTTCTTATAGCTGGCAAAAAACGAACTGCAAAAGCTGAATAGTTTACCTGGCCGAGCGGAAAAACCTGTAGCTGTAAGTCTGGTAAATTCGAAATCGGTTTGTGTAAGGATTTGCTCATCGATACTGCGGCTACTACAGAAAAAATGTATTTTCGCCCCAGGCCGGAGCTTTGCTATTTGCTCTGCCACAGCAACGGCTGGATATATATGTCCCCCTGTCCCGCCTCCGGCAAAGAAAAAATATTTATCGTCCATAATTTGAGCCTCCTTGCAAAATTCCAAACGAAAGTCTGACCGAAAACCGCGATAAAAGCAAGCGTTTTTATTTCTTCTGACTTAACTTCGATACGATTGAGAAACTTCCATAAGCAAACGAAAAAAGGGCTTATACACAATTGGTATAAGCCCTGAATTGCTTTGAAGCTACTATATCAAATGCCACTTCATTAACGCTTGCGGTTATGGAGCATACAAACGAATATCATCGAAGTACATCATACCTGAGCCGCCAGCGACCGGATTGCTCCTGTTGCCAAGACCAAGAGTAATCGAATTGACGTTGGCAAGATTCACACCCTGGTCGGTAAAGCGCGTCAGATCAATGTTCCATTGGGTCCACGTTGATGCTTGCGCCGCATTTGGATTATCATTAGTGACCACTGCGGTCCCATTTAGGACAACGTACATCGGTTCAGAAGCGTTGGACGATGAGCCTCGGTACCAAATCGTTAATATGTTGACACCGTTCACTGTCCAGTCACCATTGGAAGTAAGAGTCAAAGTTGCTTCGGATTTGCCGACAGCATTGTCGTAAGCGAACGGCAATGATTGATTGCCACTGTGAACGATAATCTGCTCGGCAAATGGAGGATTATCATATCCAACGATGGAGCCGTTTGTCGGATCGTCCAATCCATCCACCCAGACAAGAAATATCCTGTTGCTCTCCGGGTCGGCGGGGTCAAGGTTGTTGTAGCTCTCCATATCGTCAATGATAAGGAAGTTGGCCGTAGTAAAACTCCAAAGTGGGCCTGTCCACGGGCTGTCTGTGTTGGCGTTATTGGCCTCATCAATTCGCCAGTAGTAAGTAGTATTCCACTCAAGCTGTCCGGGGTCATAGCTTTCTGAACC
>CAZIAN010000449.1:0-4262 GCA_964537355.1 uncultured Pirellulales bacterium
CAACTAAGTATGAAGGTGATTTCGGCACACTTGAGCTCGGAGCGGGCAGCCGCGATTTTAAGTATCTGGGAATAAAGGGATCGGCGTTTTCCTCCGACTACCACGGATTTGCAATCGGAGGCGATATTACTGAAGCCGGAGCACTGAAGTTGGCTCCTTCCTGTCGTTTGCCCACAGGCGATTACACGCTGTCATCTACGACGATTCAATATGGGCCTCTATCAATCGGCATCTCAAAGAATTACCATAGTGATGGTCAACGAATGGCAAAGATCCGCCCAAAATTAGCGTTTGAAAAGTGGGTTTACGGTATCAAAATCAGAAAAGACCGCCCTTTTATTCTGGATTTCTCGAATGAGCCGGAAGTCCTCTTTATCGGACCGACAAGAGCCCAGCGATTCAAAACCGGCGAAGAGGTCAAGGTCATGGCCGTCCTGATAGATCCCATATTGGACATCATGATTCGACATCTCAACAAAATGATGGATACGTATAACTCCGATGGCAAAAAAAGGCGAAATCAAAAAAATACCTCACTTGACCCAAAAGTGGTTATTACACGGGCCGACGGAGAAAAAGTCGCCGAGGGTGTCATGCCCTTTGGCTGAGACGGCACCTGCGGGTACTCGTGGCGAGTGCCAATCGACCTCAAGCTCAACGGTAATGAAGAAACCTTCAACGTACAGATACAATACGATACACAGGAGCTTTACGGCAAAATAACCGCATCACGACAAATCGTGATTTATAAGGATTAACCTGGTTAGATATTTTCTGTATAAGGAACTGAATATGAGAACAAAAGCAGACTGTTGGAAGTTCTTAACCACCACCGGCCTGATAATCTTGTGTGTTTTGGTCGTCACTGTATTCGGGAAAAAGAACAAAGCTGAGCAGCTTGTGTTCAATCTGGAGGAAATCTCCGTTTTTGATATTGATGAACAGATAGTCAGGACATTTACCAGAGGGCATGTTAGTTTCTGTGAGGAACAGCCCCAGGACGAAGTTGAAACCTATCCCCTCTTCAAATCCGACAAGCCATTATTTGGCTCGGTCTGGTTTGCAAACAAAGACAACAATATAAATTCCGGAATTCAATACCATTTCGCCATCGACGAATCAGCAGGAACCGGCAAGGGATACGACCAGCTATATTTTGACTCGGATCGTGACCTCGACCTGACAAACGATACACTATGTAAACCTCTGCAGAATCCTCATGATGGAGTTATGCTCGACTACGAATGGATTAAGCAGCAAGCCTGTTTCGATTATCTAAATGTGAATTTTGATTTCGGTTCCGACGGCCGGCGTCCGTTGGAGATTATGCCGCGCCTGACGATTTCTGAAAAAGGTTTTCCATCTTTGGCCTTCATTACCACCCAGGCGCACAAAGGCGAAATAGAGTTCGCTGGTAAAAAATACACAGCTTATCTGGGACATAATTATCAGATCCCCGGGTGGTTCGATGATCCATCGACGGCTTTACATATTATCCCTAAAGATAGTAAAAGTAGGCGCCCAAGCTGGTGGGGTGCAGATCAACTCAGGGGGATTCATAAATTTGAGGGAACTTATTATCGTTTTTCGGCAACTCCGGCAGGCGATAAATTATTCGTGCGGCCATACGATGGCGATTTTGGTAAATTCAGGATAGGCTCAGGATGGCGACTTGTCTTCAATAAGAAGATGAGCGGCTCTTTAATATCAAAGGATAAAGCCCTGGCAGTCGGTAAAGGCTTGGAAGATGACTGGCCTAAAGAAGCCCGAAGCTGCCGACTTCCCGTCGGTGACTATTTGCCGGCTATGCTGAACATAACATTCGGGCCGCTGCGTATTGATATCTCGGATAATTATCACTCAGACGGAAAGCCGCGTGACAGAGGCGACCGGCCTGCAGTCTATAGCATCAAAATCAGGAAGAATAAACCGTTTGTTTTGAATTTCTCCAATAAACCTGAAGTCATATTTGCATCCCCAGCTGCGGACCTTCGTCTTAAGCCGGGGGATAATCTGGATGTAAAAGCTGTACTGGTTGACCCTGAACTGGACATTATGATTCGCAGTCTTAAAGCCAAACCCTCATACGCAGATTCATTCTTGCTCGTAAAGCTATCAATTATAATCCTCATCCTTCCCGGCATCCTGTGGCTCCTCTTGCCTAAACTGCGCAGGAGATATCGTTTCATACCCGCAATTTCAACGTTGGGAGCTATTGCCCTGATTGCTTGCCTTATCGCATTACCCGCTTTGGGTCCCAAAATGGGTTACGATGAGATTGTACCGCGGGTTCTCATTACACGTACTAACGGCGAAAAGGTAGCCGAGGGTGCCATGCCCTTCGGCTGAGACGGTACCTGCGGGTACTCGTGGCGAGTACCAAATAATCTTAAAATCAATGGCAGCGAAGAAAAGTTCAACATCCAGGTGAAATACGATACAAAACAGCTTTACGGCAAAGTAACCGCATCCCGGCAGATTGTTATTTATAAGGAATAAAAGTACCGGACTATAAAAATACTTATTTTTTATTTTTTTGTAACGAAAACAACCATTGAGCGTCTATAATATTAAATAGATGAACGGCGAGACAGGTATGAAAAAATGATATTCGCACAGAATGCCAAATTCAATTTAGTCAATCTACTTATCATCATTCCGCTCTTATGGATAACAGGAGTATGTCTATGTCAGGCACAGGAAGCTAATAAGCAGGATTTGACCACAGGAGAACTAAAGCTCGAGGGAAAATATATCGAGCGGCTGATTCTTAAACAAATGAACGGGCCCATAAAGAATATAGATCATCCGGCAGAAACCACAAAACTACCTACAGGAAAATACCTATTACAAGAGGTTCATTTAATTGACGGATATTCTTATAGAAACAATCAATGGGTAATTATCGCCAATGATAAGCCGGCAGTGTTAAAATATGGGGCCCCCCTGAAACAAACTGTAAAAATAAAAAGACAGGGAAGTGTTCTTGTATTGAATTATGAGCTGCTTGGTGTTGGCGGTGAAAATTATACCAGCTCAAACAGAAGCAAGCCGCCAACCTTTACCATTTACAAAGGAGACAAAGAAATTGCCTCAGACAAATTCAAATTTGGCTGAGGCGGCACATGCTCGTACTCGTGGCGAGTACCTCCAAGGACCTTCGGTAAATTCAGGATCGTTGCTTCACAGGACATCGGCATACTTGGCACAAAAGAAGGTGCAACAGTCACTTATAATTGGAGATGGTATTACTCAGCGCCAGGAGTGCTTTTGTGGCTGGCGTTGATTCTTGCGTTTGTATTACCCAAGTCAAACCGTAATCACCGGGCGCTGCTTATCATTGCGCCGCTTGCGGTCGTGAATCTATTATACCTGCTTTTAAAGACCATCTCAGGTATGCCTTCCTCAGTTGCTCAACAGTATGACATGCTGTTTCATTCTATATCTATAAGTATAGCCGTAATGTGGTTGATAGCACATAGGCTTGGAAATAGCAATCACTCTCTCACATTCCTTCGGGCTCTCGTTGTAATGGCAGTCATTTGTCTGGTAGGCGAAATATCCTACTTCGGACTTAACTTTTCGCAGGAGACTTTCCAAACTCTGACAATGTCAATTATGTCGGCATTGGTAATTCTGCTTGGCTTTGTCCTGGCGGGCCGGCGATGCCGAATTCGTTACAGCAGCTTACGATTTATGCTATATCTTGCCTTCTGGACTATAGTGGTCTGTCTTGTGAGTATGTTTGTGGTTTTCTTAGCTGTATCGATTATTCAACAAATGAATGTTTCCATTTCTTCAGTATTGATTATGATCCCCATAGTAAGCCTGATTTTGGGCGCCTGTTTATATGTAATTGTATTTCCCTTTATGATTCTGGCGTTTTACAGTCCCTTTTTCCGCAAACGATTTTATGCCTGCCTGCGACTCAAATCGATGGCGTCAACCGTAGCGAATCCTAATACTAATCCATCTGCTGAGCGGGAAATTCAGGACTCCATGGACTCGATGAAAAAATAAGTGCAATCACTCAACGGTAATGCTTATCTGCAGAATTTATATGACGACTGTACTTTCTTTGCGACAGGTCTCGAAGAAAGTGCAATCTTCTTCGACTTCACTCACGTTTTTTTTTTAGTGACTATGCAAATTCTTTAATAGTGCCGGATATTTTGAGCCGTGCGGCATATGGCAATAGCTGCAGCCATCTTTAGTCTGTGAAAGGGCTGAGCCTAAGAATTCTAATTTATCGAAGCCGGTCC
>CAZIAN010000450.1:0-4257 GCA_964537355.1 uncultured Pirellulales bacterium
CGTATTATTGTATTTTGAAACCCGGGCCTCGACGCGGTGAATACCTTTTTCGCAATACCAACTCTGAGCCTCTTTGAGGAATCTTTTACCGATACCCCTGTGTCGATATTTCTCAGTAACGGCAAGGTCTTGAACAAGACCATATTCGGTCATTTCCAAAACCGGTGGATATTTTTCGATTAAAGCAAGACAATATCCGACAATATCCTCGCCTGCTTTAGCTACAAATAAACAAGAAGTCTCTTTTGAAATATGGCTTGTAATAAAATCTGCAAAACTTTCATGCCCTGTTGCCGAGCGACTGAAAATCCTGTCCCGTACTTTATGGAAATCCATCAGTTCTTTCCATAATCCGACAATAGATGGAACATCTGCAGCAACTGCTTTTCTTATGATTACTTTACTTGCCATGATTTCTCCTTGTTTACAAAAAAAGCCTTCCAAAGTTGGCTGCTCTGGAAGGCTTTAGATATCTGTTTCTTTAGCTTTCTCAGGGCAGCTTGAGCTTCTCCTCAATAATTATCATAATCATAACGTTTAGGTTGCTATTCATAATATCCATACCCTGATAAGCTGTTTTATCAATCACTAATACTCTTTATCACAATAATCGGCAATTGTCAAGCACAAGTTCAATAAAATGATGGCTTTGTACCATCATCCTTAACGATTCTTCAGTGCCTTCTCAATAACCCATATTTTATCAATTTTTAAGCTCTCTCTTTAACAACCAGGAGAGTACAACGGCTTGATGTCGATATAGATTAGGTACTCTCCGATACGTTCTCCACGCATTCTAAAAATATCCACAAAGGGAATCGTAACATCACTGTCTTCGGTCCGCGTGTACGTTACTTCTCCTTGGCAGATGACCGTTCCGGCCTCGAACCAGGTTTCCAGTATTTCATGACTTAAGCCCTTTATGCTCGAAAAGAAGCCCTCGATAGCCTCGCGTATCGACTCTTTACCTCTCACTGTTTGCTCACTGCCGAATCGAAACACCGCATCTTCTTCAAGAAAATCCAAAAAAGCCTCCGTGTCCATATTATCGATACTGCTGAAAAGTCTTTTTACCCAACCGGCATCTTTCAAAACAAATTCCCATCCTTGAACAACCTAATCTTTCTTCAAAACACACAAACCTATACTATACAATTTATAAGGTTCAGCTATAATATTCTGTAAACCGTCATAAAATATTAATAAGCAACTTTCCTTAATTTTTTAATTCAGATCGAACAATCGTCCAGTACACCAGTATTGCTCCCAAACTTGCAGAAATGAAAGCGGCAGCAAAGAATTCATTGCCGCCGGTTTCAATAACTGGATTCTGTTTGATCTGATGGATCAAAAGGCAAATTCCAAAAAATATTCCCACGGGAATCAATAGAACCACTGCCCGCAAGCTAAATAAATGTCCCGGCTGAAATCCTCCGAACCACTCGAGCAAGCTGTCAGGAACAGACAATATTAGTACAATTTCCTCTTTGGGAATATGATTTTTACGGAATTCGGCTGACAACCGTCGATAGACCAGAGTTAGACGGGAATAACGAATTCCCATGAGCAGCAGAATCACCCCTAAAAGAAGAGGAGTGGCACGGATGAATGTCGGTGTTCCAACTGTAACGCCGCCAGGCAGCCAGCTCGTAAATTGTGATAGGTTCTTTATTTGTTCCTGAAGCTTATCAATGTCTTTTTTTGTCCGGGCAATATTCTCTTCTAATTTGGTAATATCCGTTTTCATTGTCTCATTTCGTGCACTGAGCCTCTCCTCGGCTTGCCTGACATTGGCATCGACCTTCTTGATATCAGAACCCGTAGTTTCCATACGATCTGTCCATTCCTGAATGCCAAAAATTATGGTTTTCTCTTTATCGCTGACCGTAGCATAACTGCTTAAATCTGAAGGCTCCACTTTACCTGGTTCCGGAAGCAAGGCCTTGCCTATTGGTAGTGGTGCTAATTTGATAGCCTCAAGGCTCTTATTCAGGTTCCGCACATTATTATCCAGCGATTCCCTGAAGGTAAGATAACGGGTGCTTATGCGCCGGTTCAATTGGTCATAGCCCCAGTCGATCTGGTTCTTGAAGACTTCTAATGCAATTTTGTAAGCATTCTCATCCTGAAAAGTGTTTCCCCTCAGTACACCTGGTTGCAGAAGTATGCTGATTTCCTCATCACTTCTTCCGTAAACCTTTTTAAATATTGTTTGGGCGCTCGGATACTTTGGCTCCGCTGTTGACCGATCTGGCTCATTGTTCTGCAACGTGTTTTTGGGAAGGTTGGGGATTTCGTCATTCTGAAGACGGAACTGACTTCTGATGGATCTCCCTATGCCCACCTGAGATGTATTAGGGCCATTGTCAGCTCCCCTGGAAGCCGACAACATCCGGGTAAGTTGACTTTCGATTTCTTGAAATAGCTCTGGATGTTTGGTGAAAATCGAAAAATCATTCCGAATTGCTCCTAAAAACGCTTGCCAGCGGTTTACTATATCAATAGAGGAATTTTTAGCGATTCGCTCGATATACTTTTTCTCTGGAGAGATACTATTTTGGATTTTTTCCAGTTCTGATTTGGCTGTCTGAGCGGCATCGAGTTGTTTCTGGATATTGTCTTTTTCTTCTTCTTTGGCATATTTCTCTCCGGTCCATCTCAAGTATGAAACGGTCAGCGTGCAAACCGTGATAGCCAAAAGACCAAGGATAAGAGTTTCTCGCCCGAATGATTTCACGGCGCCTCGATAAGCGTTCAGGCTGCTCTCTAAATAGGGACTCATTCTTTCCGGTTCATCCATGATTACACTCCTAATCGATATGTACTTCCTTAATATTTATCTTCTTCTTATTTGTCCGACTCGTTTACTATATAAGAAGCGTTTCCACCCATATTTTGACTGTTGCCTAACTGACTACTAATTACAAAGCTTCTATACAAACGCCTATAGCCGTCTTACCATCCCCGGTTTTTTGACAGGTTAATAAAGCACTGGCAGTAATTATATGATACTCGGAACAAAGTGGCTCTCGTAGAATGATGGCAGTCCTTTCAATACATCTTTCAGTTGCTCGGCCGTCACCTTCTCTGCGTCATACTCGACGGTCACCCCTTCACCATCGGTATAGAAATTCCCGACACCTTTCATACGGATCAATGACAAACCTATCTCTTGCACGCACTTAGCACATTCAAAACCACATTCCGGAACCACACCAGTACAATCTATCTGAAAAACTGATCGACTAATCATTTCCATGCCCTCTCATACATAGTCATAAGTGCTCACAAAATCATCTAAAAGCAGCAGCATATCCGTCCCTGCTTTCCATTATTACTTTATATGATCTGGATATCAGGCAGATTATTCCATAATTGATCTTTGGTTTTATATCTCCTCAAAGTCTTGACTATTATACCAAGAGGCTCAGCCCAAATCTCCGGCAAATTTGCCTCTCCTTCGATTTGTACTGTAAAAGCCAACTGCTCTTGCGGCGGCGTGAACTGAGCATTTACACCTTCCTTATTTCCCCTCGGGTCAATTCTATACCAGCCATATTCCTCAAGATAAACAGCATTCAAACCATGCAGACAAAAAGACCTCTCATCATCATCCCGGCTTAATCTTTGATAACAAAAACCCGCCGGTATGGAATTGGCCCGTAGCAACGCCGCTAATAGATGACTCTTGGCATAGCAAACACCCGAACCCGCCCTGAGTACCTCACTCGCTGAGCAAGCTACTGTTTGAATATCGTAATCGCCGATATGTTTGATTTCGTCTCTGACCCACTCGAAGCACGACCGGGCAACATCAGTGGGTTTTTCTACACCGACTGCCAGTTCCTTGGCTTTTGATAGAATTTCCGGATGCTGCCAGTCGATTATTTCTGACGCCTTGAGATATTCCTCAATTACCGGCTTATTTAATAGTGACAGTGGGGCGTTTTCAATGGCGCCGCTTGCCCAGCTCTCGTATATTTGCGTTTCATCGGGCCGGTTCGCACCGCACTGCCAGCATTCTGTAAATTGCCCCTCAACTTCCTCACCACACTCAGGACATTTCCAGTCTGCACCGGAGCCTGATGTTAAAGTTCCATTCTGAAATCGTTCGGCAAGTTCCGTAGCTTCCTCGTATCTGTTATCATCTATTATCCAGATAGTCGGAAGAGTTTCGGATGTAAGAGGCAACTGGCCTCGCGCTATCCATAGAGCCTCCCCGCGAATCTCACAAGAGATTCCATACTGCTCCAATAT
>CAZIAN010000451.1:0-4253 GCA_964537355.1 uncultured Pirellulales bacterium
CATACCCGCCCTGACCAAAGGAATGCTCCCCCCCGAGAAATATCACCGCTCCTCCTTCACGGACATAATCTACCAAAGCCTGCAACTGTCCTTGCCGCCACTGTGAAGCAGGAAACGAACCTATGATTACGCATTTATACAGATCAAGCAAACCTTTGGTGGAGGGAAAGCCCGCTTCGAGATTCTCATCACCTTTCTGACGACTCCCCCGCACAACAAATCGATCACTGCTGACACGAAACAGCGATGTCAGTGCCATCGAAGAATCATCCGAAAGTTCCTTGTAAATCTGTCTGAAATCCCACCCTAACTCCTGAGCAAAAAGAAGCACCGATAGGGTATTTTTACGTACCTCGATTGGGAAAATACGTGTATTGTTCAATTCAGAAAGCTCTCCGTCAACCGTTTCAACTCGAACACGATACTTTTTCATTCCCATTTCAGATGGACTCTTCACAGTAAACGTCACACGGGCCCCGGAGTTACCCAGGTCAACATATTTCGAATCTCGAGTTTCCCAATCCTGTCCATTATGTTCTTCCACTCTCACATTTACTCGCTCTGCTCCTGTGGCAAAACTATAGGAAGCACAGCGGGCCACAATGTCAGCGGTTACTTCAAATTCGCTTTGCGCCTCCACAACCTCCGGAGACTCAACCCTTGTTATTGCTATATCATTCCATGTCTCAGGTTCGCTGCCCATTCCCGCTATATAAACAGGCACCTCAGGCAGCTTAATATTTTGCACTAATTCGTCACCGCCATCGGTAAGAAGAAGAACGCTCATATATTTGGACGTATCCGGCTTATCTGCTATTGTAACCAGGCACTTGCCCAAATCAGTTTCCCTTATATCTTCAGCAAGCTGCTTATCTTGCTTAGGGCTGCGATCGGACGGCTCGTGTATCTCACTGTCAAATTCCATGCTTTCAAAATCTATATAAGAAGACCGCAGCTTTTGCTTAAGATTTTCAAGCACACTTTCCGCTCGCTTGACCCGGCTGCCTTCGGCATTATCCTCGACTTCCATCGAAGAAGACGTATCCACAAGTGCAAGAACCTTTTTATTTTCATCGGGTCTTTGCATCACATTCCACATTGGATCAAAATATGCCAGAATCAACAGCAGCACTATCAGTATCTTGGGAATCACCAATACCATCGTCTCTTTGGCCGAATACTGTCTCCGCTGCCGCCGATACAGAATAATCAGCCAGATTCCAAGCCCAAGAATCAGTCCCGCCCCGAGAACAGGATTAAGATGTGTTTGCCACCGAAGCACTCCCATTAGCTTGCCCTCCGGTCGGCAGCAGCGCCAGAAGTCGATCTGCCAATAACATTCCTAACTTGACGTCTTAGCCTGTTAACTGGTGACCACAATCGCCCTTTATATTTTTCAGAACTCTCTGACGTCGTTTCTGCGCCCTGTATTTTTTCATGCCCGCCCTTAGAGAGCCTTGGCGCACCAAGCCACCCTTCGGCCAGTAACGCCAGCGTTGCCAACAGAAGCAAAGGCAAAAACAGCTCTACCGATCTCGCCTGGCCCTTATGGTATTGCTCATAGTCCGCCGCCTCATCAAAGGGCAAAATCTTATGTGCTATTTGCCCCAAAGCCGGAACTTCCGAACCTTCGACAAATTTTTCCAAACCCTCTTTGTCCGATGCTCTCACTGATATACAATATTTTTTATCACCAGCCGTAACGAGATAAACGCCTGTCCTCGGAAAGGCCGGGATTTCCTGCTCTTTGCCTTTCCAGTCCATCGAATCACCAACTAAAGAAAGAATCTCAACCTCGCCGCCCTGCGCCCTGATACCACGCGGACGCTCACCCGCCACTAATGATATTGCACCTTCCTGCCCGGATGAAAATCCCGCCACCGCCATACGTTGCGCAATCATCACCAATAATCCAGAAGAAGGCAGTGTATTCCAATGCGATGTAAAGGCCGTTCCGCTAACGAAAATATTGCCTTTGCCCATTTTCCTCTGTGCGATTACTACTTTTTGATAATCAACTCCTAAAAGCGGATTAAACTCACCGGATAATGCCAGCGGATGAAACACGTATGCGCTGATAGATTCCAGTTTTGAATTTCCTGTCGCTTCTTGAATTCGATTCCAGAAATTATTTTTTTCGGTCAGCACCTCCAGGCCTACCCCCCGTGCATTCACCTCGCGGGCCTTTATACTCGCACCGAGCCAATTTGCAAACTGTCCGGACATCGCCATTCGCCCCGGCCTGACCGATGGAACGACCAGAAGATTCCCGCCGTTTTCTACATACTCCTTCAGCCATGCCGCCTCCGCTAAAGCAGATTGCATCCCGGCCCAAGTCGTAACAATAAGAATCGGCTTTTCACTGGCAGCGGTCAGGCTCAACTGCTCCGCCGCGCTGAACTTCACTACCATACCGGTAAATTGCCCCTGCCCTGTAGGAGATAACGCAACCGGCAGTACTCCGAACTCTTCAGGGACACCCCCAAATAAAACCGTCGCCGTCTCCTCGCAAAAAACTCCTATTCCCGCTTCATTGTCCGCCGAGAAACCATCCCCTTCGATCCACGCCTTAACCCAGTGATAACCGGCCTCGTCCGGTGTTGTATCCACTTCAACCGTAACAGCCCTTCCTTCTTCCACTACCACGTTTTCCGTATTTTTTTTGTCCTGGCTATCTATAGAGTTGACCCTAACATTGGCGACAGTATCCGAATTATTCTGCAGGACCAGGCCGATTTTATAAGGGTGCTTGGGCAGAACCTTTTCCTCGGAAAATTGAACTGCCGCTATCGCTACGTTGGCCTCGTCACGCTTTGCGGCTTCGATTTTGTGAAAATAGACGGTTATCGGCGCCCCCCCTGCTTTAACCTGTGCCAAATCTCTCCCCCACTCACTCCGTTGCATGTCACTGAACACATGCACCGCCCCGCCCCCCGTTGTGCCTGCACGAAGAAGGTCAAAAGCCCGCGTCAGAGCATTGCCTGTATTTCCCGTCGCTGCCGTTGGTCTGATTTTATCAAGCGAATCCAAAAGCAGTTCCGTATCGGTAGTTAATGAATCCCCAACTGGCACAGCCGGCTCGTCAACAGAAAGTACCACCGCTGCTTTCGAATCACTCTCCATCGCCAAAAGGAGCTTTCTCGCGCCTTCTCTCGCACACTCAAGCTTGCTCTTATCCCTATCATAACTGCTGCCTTCACTCATTGACGCGGAATTGTCCACTATTGCCACCACAGAAATCTTCCCTCCCAGACCCAGCGACGTTGCAAATTCAGGCCGTGACAAAGCCAGCAGTATAAATGCAATCAGCAAAATCCGCATCAGAAGCAGCAGCCACTGCCGTATCTTGCGATGTGAGTTCAGTTTGGGGTCTGTTCTATGAAAGAACATCAAAGTCGAGAATACAACCGTCCGCTTTTTCTGCTTGAGTATAAGATGAAAAACTATCGGCAGCCCCGCTAACGGTAGAAGATAAAGAAAGATGGGAGCGGGAAATATCATACCATTCTACTCCTCTGCAGGATAGCGTCATACACCTCCGTCCGGGTTTCTGTCAGTATGTATTCAGCCCTGATTTTCTGAAAACCGCTCCGTAATTCGTCAAGATAAAGACGAAGCTGCTCAAGGTAGGCGTCGCGTACTCGCCTGAAGTCCACTGTTACTTTTTCTTTCGATTCCAGCGAGGTAACATCCGCCAGCCCCTTTACCGACATATTCATCTCCGCCGGATCCAGAATATGAAACAGCGTAATCTCTTTGCCGTCGTAATACAGGTGGTTAATGCCCTGCAGAATACTCTCCGGTTCTTCCAGCAGGTCGGATATGATAACAACCAACGCCTTGCCTTTAATCATTTCCGCCGCAGTGTGCAGCGCCGCTTCGATATTTCCTTTGTTCTTGGGCTCGATTTTCTCAAGACCCTGCAGCATCGGCTTAAGCCCTACAAAGCTCCCCGAAGGCTCGTAGTAGTCTCGTATCTGGTTATCAAATGTAATCAGCGAAACTATATCACCCTGCTGCACCATCGAGTACATCATACCCGCCGCCAGATAACAGGCGTATTCGCTTTTCTGCAGCGGCCCGTCCTGCTTGTATTTCATACTGCCGGATATATCCAACATAATATAGCATCGGATACTTACGTCTTCGTGGAACCGCCTGATAACGTACCGGTCGCTTCGCGCATAAACCGGCCAGTCAATCTGGGAAACAGGGTCGCCGGGAGCATATTCGCGGTACTCGGCAAACTCAAC
>CAZIAN010000452.1:0-4252 GCA_964537355.1 uncultured Pirellulales bacterium
ACTTTGACGCCGCGGTCCTGGGCGTCTATATCCACGGTCTGGCCGGTGACATAGCCGCTGAAACCCTCGGACAGACCAGCCTCATAGCTACCGACATAATCGATGCACTGCCCGAGGCTTTTAAAAGGATTGACGGCTCAGTCTGAAGGATTGAAAAACGGCAGTGGATTTCTGCTTATGCAGGAATAATGTAGGAATTTTCGATACTATAGCAAAAGAATAACAAATCCGCCGCGAAAGATCGTTAATACACTGCCATCGGGTATTAGATGCACAACAAAAAAGTGAGCAGATGAAAACAAAAAAACTCAGATCAAGAATAGTGGTGCCCTTCGACATTATTATTGTAACCTTTTCGCTGCTGTTTGCAGTTTTAGGCTACTATGTCATAAAAACGGACATTATAAAAAGGGCACAGACAAAGGTCAAAAACGATCTGAACTCCGCTCGCGAAATTTATACCCAGGAGCTTGATAACGTTAAAGACGTTGTACGATTTACCGCTAATAGGTTTTTTATAAATGACGCTATTTCGACACAAGACAAAGACACTCTCGATAAAGAGCTGGACAGGATAAGAACATCCGAATCCCTGGACGTCCTCACCCTTACCGACGCATCTGGAAAAGTCCTCTCACGAAGCCGAAATTCATCAGTGACCGGAGACAACCAGGCCTCCGACACGCTTATCAGCAAGGTGCTCTCAAACAAAGAAGTTGTTGCCGGAACTGTTATAGTACCCCTGGCCGAACTCATAAAAGAAGGTGAATACCTCGCCGAACAGGCAAATATAAATTTCATATCTACTCCAAAAGCGAGACAAAGAGCTGAAACCCGGGAAACTTCAGGAATGATGCTCAAAGCCGCCGCACCCGTATTCGGGTACGATGGAAAGTTGTCCGGTGTACTCTATGGCGGAAATTTACTGAACAGAAACTATAAGATTGTGGATAAGGTCAAAGAGATTGTCTATAAAGGAGAAACATACAAAGGAAAGGACATCGGAACAGTAACAATCTTCCAGGGCGATCTTCGTATCTCAACTAATGTAAAGGCAAAAGACAATACTCGGGCCATAGGAACCCGCGTTTCCGAAGAAGTTTACGAACAGGTTCTGGTAAAAGGACTGCCCTGGGTGGCAAGGGCCTTTGTCGTAAACGACTGGTATAAAACTGCGTATGAGCCAATCAGAGACATAGACGACCGGATAGTTGGAATACTTTATGTCGGAATCCTTGAGCGGCCTTTTACCAATATGGCGAGAAATATATTAATTCTTTTTCTCGTGATAGTATGTCTCGCTACCGCCCTGGCAGCCTCACTCGAAATAGTTCTGACAAGAACAATTGCACGACCCGTTGAACGTATGCTAAAAGCAACAAGAGAGCTTTCTGATGGAACTCTCGGATATGAAGTGGACAAAGAAACCGGAACCATGGAATTCGATGAGCTTGCCGACTCTTTCAATAAGATGTC
The DNA here is from genome assembly GCA_964537355.1 of uncultured Pirellulales bacterium. Lineage (GTDB taxonomy): Bacteria > Planctomycetota > Phycisphaerae > Sedimentisphaerales > Anaerobacaceae > NIOZ-UU13. The sequence goes on from CAZIAN010000452.1 coordinate 1,477, forward strand.
CGCACAGCTACAGGATAGAGAAGAGTCTCTTAAAAAAATAAATGAGGAACTGGCCATACTGAACAAAACTTACCTTGACCTGGTGGGTTTTGTCTCCCATGAGCTCAAGGGAATAGTAGCTACGACCATTATGAATGCCGCTGCTGTACGGGACGGCCTCTTTGGACAGATAAATGAAAAGCAAAAGCAATCCCTTGAGTCGGTAACAAAAAACCTGCACTACCTGAGAGAAACCGTCAGAAAGTTCCTCGACTTGAGCAGAATAGAAAAGGGCGAACTGGAAGTTAATAAGAAGCAGGTTAGCCTGAGGGAAGACGTTTTTGAGCCGTGCCTTGAAACCTTTAACGCCGAGATCACCAACAAGCAGATGGCAGTCACAAACAACATCGCCGCTGAAGTCAAGGTCAACGGCGACCTTGATTTGCTCCATATCGTTGCAAATAACCTTCTCGGTAACGCCGTCAAATACGGATTGGAAAAAGGAAAGATAATAATCAGCTCAGAGGATCTCGCAGACAAAGTACAAATCGAAGTCTATAATGACTCCAGGCCGATAAGAGAGGAGGAAAAAGAAAAGCTTTTTAAAAAGTTCTCAAGGCTGGATGATTCTAAAGACAAGAAAATAAAGGGGACGGGACTTGGCCTGTTTCTGACAAAAGAGATTATCACACAGCATGGCGGTGATATATGGGTCCGTCCGGAAAAAAATGGAAACTCTTTTATCTTTCAGATTGAAAAATATCCTGATACTGCATAGAAACATATAACACCTGACAATACGCTCTTTTATTTTGTTGCTCTCTCGCACAAGGTGATTATAATAACCATCAATTTTAGGCCAATAAAGCAATGGAATGAGTTAGAGGACAAATAAGAGGAAAGGATTTATTATGCAGCTTAATCTCCTTGATATCACTGTGTTTGTGGGATTCATCGCCGCTGTTATCACGATCGGACTCTGGAAAAGCCGGCATGAGAAAACCAGCGAAGACTACTTCCTGGCAGGCCGCGGCCTTAAATGGTGGCTGATTGGCTTCTCGCTGATTGCCGCCAACATCTCATCAGAGCAGTTGGTCGGTATGAGCGGAAATGCCGCCAGCCACGTCGGCCTTGCCATAGCAAGCTATGAATGGATGGCCGCCGTAACACTTGTTGTAGTGGGATTCTTTTTTCTGCCGTATTTTCTGAGGGCGGGAATCTTTACCATGCCGGAGTTTCTGGAATACCGCTATAACGGCACCGCTCGCACCATCATGGCCGTGGCAACTATATTTATTTATATGCTCCTTTTGGGCTCGGTTACTTATTCCGGTGCACTGACGGTTAACACGATGGCGGGCAAGATGGGTTACGACGTATCGATTGCCACGGCCGCGCTCGTAATCGGCTTGATTGCGATGGTGTACGTGACCGCCGGAGGTCTCAAAGCCTGTGCCTGGGCAGATTTGATCCAGGGAAGCGCCCTGATCATCGGCAGTGCGGTTGTGATGATCTACGCGTTCAAAAAGCTTGGCTCCACTACGGACGAGCTTGCCTTCGTGGAAAATGTAAAGACCGGCGCAGTTGGCCTCAAGACATTCGCTCAGGATACCGGAGCGATTGACCGTTTCTGGCAGCTTAATAAGGTGCGAATGAATATGTTCCTGCCGAAGGATGATAAGGTCCTGCCGTGCACGGCACTTCTTCTTGGCCTGTGGATTCCGAATTTCTACTACTGGGGACTCAACCAGTACATCACGCAAAGAACGCTGGCTTCGAAGTCATTGGTAGAAGGACAAAAGGGTATCGTTTTCTCGGCATTCATGAAGCTGCTGATTCCGTTTGTTGTCGTTATTCCTGGCATCATAGCCTTCAATCTCTACGCAAAGGATATGCAGGATCAATCGGTCACTGACAATGCCCCGGTAATCGCAAAGTATATGATGGCCAATCGGGACACGAAGTTGGTTGAAATCGTACAGGCGCCGGATGAAGATGCAATTGCCAACTGGCCGCTTGGCAGGTTCATGATTGCTGTATTTCCGAATGACACTGCTCTGAAGGCCATTAAAGCCAAGAACCCATTCGTTCTCCCTATCACACAGGCTAAGCTCGATGAGCAGAAGGTCTCTCAGTACACGGTGTTTGAATCGGATGACAAGTCCTGGAAATCGGCATTCCCTGGTCTTGCCGCAGAACTGGAAATATATAACGCCTCCGTCATGGCTGCCGCCGCACAGGCAAAGGTCAACGTCACAAGCGAGAAGTTTATCGCATATAAATACGACACCGCCCTCGGACAACTGCTCAGCAGTGTCCTGCCGCAAAGGACCGGTTTGGTGGGCTTTGTTCTTGCGGCGTTATTAGGGGCGATTGTCAGTTCGCTCGCGGCCATGCTAAACGCCGCATCAACCATTTTTACGATGGATATTTTCAAAAAATATATCAGCCCTCAGGCGGGACAAACAGCGGTAGTCATGCTTGGACGAATATGCGTTGTCGTCTTTTCAGTCATTGCGGTTCTGCTGGCCCCGCAGTTGGGCAATCCCAAAATCAGCAACAGTATCTTCACTATCATTCAGGAAAGCCAGGGTCTTATATCACCCGGCATTCTCGCTGTGTTTGTCTTTGGCCTGATCTGCCGCACCGCACCGCCGATTGCTGGTGTAGTCGGACTGCTTACGAACATCGTCTCTTATGGAGGCATGTATCTTATGGGCCGTTACAAAATCGGCCCGGATATTCAGTTTCTAAACAGAATGGCCATTTGTTTCGGATTGTGCCTGGTTGTGATGAC
>CAZIAN010000453.1:0-4229 GCA_964537355.1 uncultured Pirellulales bacterium
TCGACTCAAAACTGCACACTCGTCTAATTATAGAGGCGCTACTTTTTTAGCCTCATATAAGACATGGTAAACATATGAAACTAAACTTTCAAAATATGAGATACGCTTCACGAGATACCAGATACGAATTTGAGATACCCTCTACAATTGTAGAGAACACTCTACAAATCAGCCCTTTTATGCAAAACAAAGCCAATTTCAACATCTCATACACCCACAAAGGGCTAAAAAGAAGAATTTTTTACCCATCGCACTTTTTCCGCTAACATCGAGTACCGCGCAAGATTATAATGAGGTTTTCAGCCAATATCATGTTTCCAGATAACACCAATTGAAAGGAGTTGGAAATGAATAAGAACGATTTAACAAGACGACAATTCATAGCCGCAGCTTCAGCAGGCTCACTCGCCGCAGTAACATCAGGAACAATTCCTGCCTATGCGAACTTAAGCAGAAAAGCCGGAAAACTGGCGATCCTTGGCGGCGAACCCGTCAGAACAAACAAGTCCTGGCCCAACTGGCCATACTGGGACAATAAGGTCGTAGATTCTGTTGTAAAAACTACCAAAAGTAGAATATGGTGCAGAATACAGTCCAAAACCGGCACAGTCCCTACACTCGAAAAGAAATTCGCCCAGTTGATAGGAGCTAATTTCTGCGTGGCAACCGGCTCCGGCACACAGGCCTTACACACTTGTGTCGAGGCCCTCGGAATCGGCCCGGGAGATGAAGTCATTACCTCACCCTATACAGATCCTGGAACTATCTCTTCCATTTTAACTGCAAGAGCACTGCCTGTTCTGGCCGATTTGGACACTGAATCCTACCAGCTTGACCCCGACGACGTAGAAAGAAAGATTACTGAAAACACCAGAGCTATTATGCCCGTTCACATGATGGGCCAGCCCTGTGATATGGGCAGAATTATGGAGATTGCCAAAAAGCACAATTTGAGAGTGATTGAAGATGCCGCACAGGCTCATCTGGCCGAGTATAAAGGAAAGAAGTTAGGGACCATCGGCGACCTCGGTTGTTTCAGCTTCCAGTCGAGCAAAACAATTGCCTGCGGAGAAGGCGGAGCAATCACCGGCAACGATGAAGAGTTGATGGACAAATGCTATACCGTCCACAATCACGGTACATCTCGCCGGGGACTCACCGAAGTGGCCGGCCCGAAATATCGAATGAATGAGTTCGAGGCCGCAGTGCTGCTTGGCCAGTGGGATGGCATCCAGGAACGATTCGAACGCCGCAATGAAAACGCCGCCCATCTGACCTACAGGCTCAAAGATGTTCCCGGTATAGTACCGCAAAAGTTATACGAAGGAACCGCCAGCGGCTCTTTTTATCTTTATTCTATGACATATAAAAAAGAGCACTTTAACAACGCCGACCGCGGCAAGTTTCTAAAGGCCGTCGCCGCCGAAGGTGTCGGTCTCAGCCCATATATAGCTAAAGGATTACACAAGGAGCCATGGATAGAGAATATATTGAAAACAAAGGTTTATAAGAAGATGTATTCTGCAAGAAGACTGCGGCAATACCGCCAACAGATTGATTGTCCCAACTGTGATAAAGTATGCCGGGAGATGGCCATGATTTGGGCCTCAGGACCTTTGCTCGGGACCAAAAAGGACATGGACGATATTGCCGACGCTATCCAAAAAGTCTATGAAAACAGAGATAAACTGAATTCGATATAAAAGGAAGATATTATGAAAATCAAATGCGTTCTTCTAATTGTTTGTCTTTTATCAACAGCCTGCCTGGCTAAAGAAAAGTTCGCAGTTTCCGCACAAGGTTTCGAGCCGTGGCGCGGGGTCCATCTTGGCATAGGTAACAAAAGGGCGGTTGAACAGTTGACTTCTGTCGTCCCGAGGTTGGCTGGGCTCGGCGTAAATGTGATTGTGGGTGAGATTAATTATGGATACCAATATAAATCGCACCCGGAGCTTGCAAGGGACAATGCCTGCAATGCCGAGCAGATAAAAGGTCTGCTCGCCGTTTGCCGCAGGCACAGAGTCAGGCTGATTCCGCAATTTCAATGTCTGGGTCACCAGTCGTGGTCGAAGAACACGGCGCCGCTGCTGACAAAGTATCCTCAGTTTGATGAGACGCCGGGCAAGTATCCCGATAATGAAGGAATCTACTGCCGAAGCTGGTGCCCGTTGCATCCGGAAGTCAACAACGTCATATTTGCGCTTATGGACGAGCTGATAGAAGTCTTCGAGGCGGACGCTTTGCACGTAGGTATGGACGAGGTGTTTCTTATAGGGGAAGATACCTGCATAAGATGTAAAGGTAAGGACAAGGCCAAACTTTTTGCTAAAGCAGTTAATGATTATTACAATCATATTGTAGGCAAACACAAAATCGAAATGCTGATGTGGGGTGACAGGTTGATCGATTCGAAAAAAATCAACTACGGCAAGTGGGAAGCCAGCGCCAATGACACCGCGAAAGCTGTGGATATGATAAGTAAAAATATCATAATCTGTGACTGGCATTACGAGTTGCGAAAAGAATATGAATCAGTACCAATGTTCCTTGAGAAAGGTTTTCGCGTCTGGCCGGCAAGCTGGAAGAAAACCGACGCCGCCATGGCCTTCGTGGATTATTCCAAGAGACACGGCAACGCTCGCATGTTAGGGCATCTCAATACTACCTGGGGAGCGGTCAAAATAAACGAACTGCCCACATTCAAGCCGCTGAGGTACGCGGCAGATAGTTTTAAGTAGCAACGGCACATCCTAACAGAGCCGAGCCGATCGAGTGACTATCGGACAGCGACACACTTCATCTGTTTCTGGTCCCGGATGAGCAGTTTGCCGTCGGAAAGCGCAAGCGGCCCCCAGCATTCTTTTGTATCAAGCAGGTCCGCACTTGCCAGCTTCCTGAAGCCCTGTGGATTCGGCTCAATTAAATAAAGGATACCTTCTTCACCATCGACGCTCAGGATAAGGTCGTCAACAAGAATGAAGCCGCCCTTGTCGAAGACGGGTGAGCGGCCTGTCTTCCATTTGAGCTTTCCGTCAAGACTCATACACGACATACCGTCACGGCGCGTATTGGTCGTGCAATGGCCATAGAAGTGTCCCTTATAGATTACAGGCGGATGAACATGACTACCGAAGTCCTGGGTGGTATAGAGTTCATCAACAACGTATCTGTCATCGTCTTTTTTGACCTTGATCATTGCAGAGCCGGCCATATAGCCGCCGCTAATGAAAAGTCGTCCGTCGCCGACAGTGGTAACGTTTGTAATTGGAATGCGGCACTGCCAGCCCTTATATGTCCAGAGCGTCCTGCCGCCTTCAATGCTCATTCCGAGGACCACACCGTCAACGCCATCGTCGGGCTCACCTTCCCAGCCGCCGGCCGGTGCGGAGCGGCCACCACGTTCTCTTCGCGATGTAGCTCTTATCATTACAATCTGGTCCTGACCATCGATGTTTACAACTACAGGTGTAACGTAACTTAACAACCCGGGCAGAGCTTCGGATACCCATCTGACCCGGCCGTTAGTTTTGTCGTATGCAACTATACCGGCTTCTTTGGTTTGGGAAGCAAGTATCAATAGGTCCTCGTAGATGAGAGGGTTCTGGCAGATGCCCCATTCCGGAACTTTACGACCCCCGAAATCTTTCCAAACGTTTTTATTCCAGACGGGCTTACGGGAGCGTGCGTCAAAACAATAGACATCACCGAAACTGCCGCATGTGTATATGTAGTCGCCGTCGATGGCCGGGGTCGAGCGTGAGCCCTGATGACTGAGCCTGCCCTTGGCATCATAGGCAAACGACCAAAGTTCTTTTCCGTTATTTAAATCGATGCAGCGGAAGACATCCTGTTTTCTGTAGATGCGGTCGAGCAGATAGACCTTTTCTTTACTGACAGCCACTCCGCCGTAGCCGGGTCCGAGATCTAAGGTCCAGAGAACCTTCGGGCCTTTGGCCGGCCATGACCGTAACAGGCCCTTTTCATCGGAGGAAGCGTTTTTGTTCGGGCCAAGATACTGAGGCCAATCGGCCCAAACGCTGGAAACTCCCAGTATTGTTATCAGCACAGCCAGTAAAAAATAGCTTTTCATACTCTTTTCTCCTAAGATTTCAACAGTTTGTCGTCTAATAGTCCAATTATGATACAAAAAACTGGTTTAAATTGCAACTGCCATAAACACGTTGTTTTCAGACATTCGGCATCGGATTTCGGTTCTATCCCCTTCGAGG
>CAZIAN010000454.1:0-4215 GCA_964537355.1 uncultured Pirellulales bacterium
TTTGGCTTCAGAGCAGGCTACCCCCGTCAATATATCGGTTCCGGGTGCACGTCCAAAACTCCGCCCGATACGCAAGGATGTTAGCGGGGGAATTTCGGACTGGTTTATTTCTCCCCAGGCCAAACGTGTGCTTGTGCAGAGTCGCGGTGATGTCTGGTCGCTGCCCGCCAAGAATGGCACGCCTCGCAATCTTACCCGCACGAGCGGTATCGCCGAACGAGAGCCTTCGTGGAGTCCGGATGGGAAGTGGATTACCTACTATTCGGATGAATCCGGAGAAAACGAGCTTGTGATTCGGCCGGCCGATGGGCAGGGCGAGCCGGAAACAATAACGTCCATGGGGCCGGGCTTTCGCTATCAACCTATATGGTCGCCCGATTCCAAATGGATGATATTTACCGATCATGAAAGCAAGTTTTACGTATTCAATGTCGAGAAGCGCGAGGTGCGCAATTTCGATCGTGTTAATATCAGTGGGTGGAACATGGGAGTTCCCAGAGGTTTTAGCTGGTCGGCAGATTCGCAATGGATTGCATATACCAGGCCCAATAAAGATAATATGAACATTATTATGTTTTACAACGTTAGCGAAGATGAACTGCATGAGGTGACTAACGGCATGTTCGCCGATTATCTGCCTACGTTTGATCGGAAAGGAGACTTTTTATACTTCTTCAGTGAGCGGGAGATTTCACGGCCCAAATACGCTGACGCAGGTCTGACCTTTATTTATGATGACACTTCCGTATTGCATGCGATTCCTTTACGGAAAGATGTCTCGAATCCCTTCAAAGCAAAGAGCGATGAAGAAGAAGCAGACAAAGGCAAGAAAAACGAAAAAGAAGACGAAGACAAAAAAGACGAGGATAAAGATAAGAAAGAAACTAACGTAGATAAAAAGTCTGAGTGCGAGGACCCTAATGATGCGGATAATGATGAGTCCGCAGAGTGTGCAGACAAGGACGAAAAAAAGACAGATGACACGAAGGATAAGGACAAAGACAAAGACAAAATCAAGCCGGTCGAAATCGATCTGGAAAATATGGAAGAGCGTACTTATCGTTTGCCCGTTAAACGCGGGAGATTTGGCTATCTTGAGGTCAATGATAAGAAACATTTTATTTATCTGAGACGTGGAGAAGATAACACCCTCCAGTACTTCGACCCTGAGGATGAAAAACGCGAGGAGAAAACTGTTATCGAAAAGGTAAGCTTCGTGCAAATGACGCCGGACGGCAAAAAGCTTCTTGTGCGAAGCAGCGGTAAGATGGGTATTATCGAAGCCAAGGCCGGCCAAAAAATCGAGAACCCGGTAGTAACCAGTCCGATGAACGTTGTGATTGAGCCACGAGAGGAGTGGCGACAGGTGTTTGTTGACGCATGGCGATTTATGCGTGACTACTTCTATGACCCCCATATGCACAAGGTTGACTGGCCCGCGGTGCGCAGACAATACGAGGCCATGCTGGATGACTGCGTGTCACGTCGCGATGTCGGGTATGTAATTGGGGAGATGATTAGTGAAGTGAACGCCGGTCATACGTATTACGGCGGGGGCGATGTTGACTCCGGGCCGCGACAGTCAATCGGTTATCTCGGTGTGGACTTCGAACTCGACCAGGGATACTACCGAATTGCAAAGGTCTATGAGGGCGGAACATGGGATACGGATGCCCGGTCTGCTCTGAGCACGCTGGACCAGAAAGATCGCGAGCAATGTAACTATCTTTTCAAAGTCAATGGTGTCCCGGTTGATACATCCAAGGCGCCGTGGGCGGCTTTCGAAGGTCTTGCCGGAGCAACTGTCACTCTGACTGTCGGCGCTGACCCCGATCCTGACAAGGCGGCGAATGTGGTTGTAAAGCTGCTTGGTTCCGAAAACAGCTTGCGTTATCGATATTGGGTCGAGAGTAATCGCCGGCATGTGGAAGAAGAATCCGGCGGCAAGGTCGGATATATATACGTGCCGGACACTGGAAACCGCGGACAGCGTGAACTCTTCCGTCAGTTCTACGGCCAGATGAACAGAGAGGCGCTGATTATCGATGAACGGTGGAACGGGGGCGGTAATATTGCCGACCGGTTCATTGAATTGCTGAATCGTCCCATTTATCTGCACCTGTTTGAGCGTTATGAAAACGACTGGCGAGTACCAACGCTGAGCCATCAGGGTCCCAAATGCATGATGATTAACGGCGAGGCAGGTTCAGGCGGCGATATCTTTCCATACCTGTTCCGAAAGGCCGGACTGGGAAAACTCATTGGCATGAGAACCTGGGGCGGTGTGATTGGTATTTCCAGAAATCCATCTCTGATTGATGGTGCTCGAATAACCGTGCCCTTTATTACCTTCTATGAAACCAATGGAACACTTACGATGGAAGGGCATGGAGTGGACCCCGATATCGAGGTTATCGACGACCCAGCCTTAATGGTCGATGGAGGTGACCCGCAACTCGACGGCGCTATTGCGCACATGCTTGATGAGATTGAGAAAAATCCCTATGTACCTGCTAAAAGGCCGCCTTATCCCGACCGAAGCGGTATGGGCATACTCGAGGAGCAAAAATAGAAGCATCTGAAGGCTTCGAACAAAACTAATCCTAATTTGGAGGGAGTCAGATGGACTGTTTGACTCCCTCCTGTACTTGATTTTTCCCTAAATTTGCAGTAATTTCCCGGCACGCTGCGTAACTTAAGTATATCCTCTTGTTTTTTTCTGCTTTTCCATAAATTCTAATTAATAAATACGGTCAAATATCGAATCAAAAAATTTTCCTTGACGGACAGGCGTCTGATTTGGTATAAACGAAATAGTTAAGGTTTATGTTTGGGCATATGGCTATCAGCAGGATCAGGTCATCTAAGATGTTCATTCTTTAACAAGTATTTCAATATGAGGAGGAGTCTGTTTGTGGGATGCAGAGTTGTAACTATACTCTGAGCTTGAGAGTTATTTTTTATATTTACATTGAAAACTGATGTTTAATTTTTTAAGGGGTGACATTATGGAAAAACGAAAGGGATTTACCTTAATAGAGCTGTTGGTGGTTATCGCTATAATCGCGGTATTGATGGCGATTTTGATGCCGGCACTGCAGAGGGTAAAAGAGCAGGCAAGGGAGATGGTCTGCCGGGCCAACCTAAAACAATACGGTTTAGTACAACACATGTATTTAGACGACAATGACGACCGCTATCCTTATTCGTGGACCTCTCTTGTTAAGAATGAGAATCCTGTTGGCGGATACCAGCGTTATTGTCGATGGCACGACCCGAGATATCCTCCCGACGGTCCCCTTTGGTCTTATCTGAAAGCGAAGAAAATCAATCTTTGCCCATCATTTAAGGTCTTAGCTAAATCGATAGGTAATGAACATCCGAGCCATGATCCTTCCATACCAGTTATTCCTCAGTACAGTTACAGCATGAACTCCTGGTTGGGTTCTAAAAGCGGAGATCCTGGCGGTTCTTCCGCTACGGACTCTAAAGGGCGTGGGGGTATTCATAAGCGTTCCGAGATATCAAGAAGCAAAGCCGAGGTGTTTTTCTTTGCTGAGGAAAATATGTGGGGCAGGCCGGGTAATAGCAATGTGCTTAATGACAACGCCCTGTGTCCAGACGGCCGTGACTGGTTTGGCACCATACATAGTGGATCGAGCGCAAACCTTAATCTTGGTACTATAAATGCAGTTTTTGTAGATGCGCACGTTGAGGAAGTACGTTCGGCGCTTGGTCCAAATGGTGAGGACATGGGAAAGGAATTCGGCAGATTCGAGAAGTACGGATGGCCCAACAAACAGGCTTTTCAGTAACAGGAAATCACCTGGATTATTGCCTTTTTCCTGTTCTCGTGTGAGAGATTCAGCGGGGTTTATATAGACAATCTGCAAAATAATCAGAGAAGGGACAAAGTCTGTCAAATATTGGACAAACAGTGGGAAAAAAAGTAGAATATAGTGCATACATGGAATGTAGCATGATACGAAAAATAATAATTCTCTTTCTTTTTTCTGCTGTAGTTCTTTGTCTGGCAGGATGCAGCAAAAAGGATGTCCCTAATGAAAACAGGCGTTTGACGGTTGCAGTCATTCCCAAAGGTACAATTCACGAATTCTGGAATACGGTCCATGCGGGCGCCGAAATGGCCGGCGAAGAGATGGATGTTGAAATACTCTGGAAAGGCTCCCTGAAGGAGGATGACCGTGACGCTCA
>CAZIAN010000455.1:0-3047 GCA_964537355.1 uncultured Pirellulales bacterium
CTCTGACTGTTACATTGGCGCGCAAATGCAGGGAATCATACATCACATATTTGCCCTCTTTGATTTCAACTACTCCGCCTCCGAGACCGGCAATATAATCAACTGCGGCCTGTAATGCTCTGTTATCATTGCCTCTTAAGTGAGCGTTATCTTTGCCTACGGCTATGTACGGCAATTCTTTCATTGCTGAATGCATAGCTTTAGGCAGTTGCCGCTCATCCGGCTGAGGCGAGAAATCCTTTCGAGCTTCCTGGGAGTATGAAATGCCGGCTGCGCTGACAACAAAGGAAATAATACAAAGTGATAAAATGAGATTTGTTTTCATTGTGTTTACCTCCGTTAAGTGCAAAATTTCTCGGAATATGGTTTTCAACAGTTGTCATCTATGGTGTTTTTCAGCTTCTTTCTTTATAGAAACCTTGACAGGTAACTACTAACTCATTACCACCTTTTATTTTTATTGTAAGTGCCTCCGTGAAAATATATTTACCCTCTGAAGGCGGTGGTGTTATTTCCACATCGAGCTGATAACCGCTGCTGATTGCCTCCTGTCGGAGAATTTTGACAGTGTTATTCTTCGACAAAAACGATTCAATCTCAAAATCACCGCCATAATTGTTAAGAACGGATACTTTTCTGAGTATAGGCTTTTGTGGTATTGCATTAACAATAAAAAACGACGATGGGATCGTTGAAAATTTAGGTACCATGTCAAAGAGAATTACAACCGCGTTCTCTTCCGGATGAGTCAAACTAATGTTGATGTGTCCTTTAGGATTTTCATTCAATTTCTCCATATTAACTTTCGGTGAAAGTACGAATTTAGTCGCTTCCACGGAACCATCAACATCGGCGGTTATGCTCTGGCTCGTCGACGTGAACTTAGTTATCGAAAACGGCTGATTATCGAGACTGATTAACACAATCTTCGGACAGCCGGCGTTCTCCTCCTCAATGAAAAGCTTCAAATTCTTCGGTGCGTAACTGACTTTTGATACAACCATGGCCTTAATAGTCAGCGCAAGCCTGGGCTGTGTCTTATCGTTCGAGTTGACATAGATATTCTTCTCATACGGACCGGGTTGTTGTGTGGCTTGAAATTCAGCCTTCACAACACCGCTTTCACCCGGAGCATATTCGGTCTTATCCACCTTCGTAACAACACCGCAGCATTGCTCGACTTCCTTGATTTTCAATAAGCTCTCTCCGGTGTTTGTAAACTTAAACTCGGCGACCTTCTTACTTGAAGTTACACCGATTTGTCCGAAATCGTTAATTTTATTCTCAAATGTAATTTTCGGGCTGTCTTTATCGCTCTGGATTGAGGTTTCGGCTTTCTCCTGTTTAATTTGCTCCTGACAGCCGAACTGCAAAAGCAATATGCAGATGACAACAGGAATTAATAAAGCTGTGTATTTTTTTCTCATTTTCATATTAGCACCCCTTTACCATTCAACAAGTTTCAAATCACTCGAATATCTCTCGCTACAAAATACAATATTTCCTCGCCTTCACAAACTAAACGATATTACGACTGACTTATCATCAAGTCAAGAGCAAAGATTCATCTCGGTAAAATGTAATCTGACGTGATGTGTTCCTCACTGAGGATACTTCAATCGCAATGGAACACTTCTTCCATGTTAGCCCACCACTCACTCTCGGCTCTCGTATCAAGCGGCTTCTGAAGTGGCTTGCATACTTCCCACCATTTTTGAGTCATCGGATCTTCCGCCATTTTTTGCATGTCGGCCTCGAAATCCTGCCCTTCATATTCGAAGTAGCTGAATAAGTATCCGTCTCTGTGGTAAATCGAGTAATTACGAATATTGCACTTTTTTATCATGTCCAGAACTTCAGGCCATACCTTAGAGTGAAGTTTTGTATATTCTTCGAGTTTCCCCGGCCTTACTTTGATTACCATACCATAGCGTTTCATAACAATTATCCTTTAGAAAATAATCACCGATGGTCTCCCGCTTTCAGCATACTGTTACAACAAGCCCTTCCGGGTTGACATCGTAGTTAAAGAACCTGGCGCGTTCATTGGCGGGTTCTGTATCCAGCATAATCCTGACCTTCCCGGCATCTTCCGCTGATTTGCAAACCATCAGTAAAAATCCTCCTCCCCCGGCGCCGAGAAGTTTTGCTCCGAAGATATACGGCTGGATTCTCGAAAACAATCTTTCTACTTTATCATTGGTGGAATTGGGATCCAATTGCTTGTTAAGCTCCCAGGCTGCGCTGACCAATTCCCCGAAAGCCCGTATGTCCTTACGGGACATTGCTTCTGCTACCTGCCGGGCCAGTGAGTGAATCTGCTTCAGTGTGAATAGAGTTTTGCGGTCTCTGTCCAGATAACGCCCCACCACCTGGCCGAGAATGTCTTTAGCCAATCGTGTAATACCCGTGTAGTATAATAGAGTTTGGTCGTTGTTAATCTTCGGATCGATTACATCGGGGGGTAAAAAGTGAATTTTTGCATCGGGAACAAGTCCCGGTTCTGCTGTAACAATCTTGGCTCCTCCAACCACCCCTCCTATTTGGTCCTGCCAGCCTCCCCCGGTTGTTAGCGATTGTTCCAGGCATAAAACCGAATGGAACAGCTCCTTATGTGTTAGAGTTCGGCCCAAGGCCCTTTGAATCACGGCAAGGATAACCGCCCCCATTATACTCGATGTCCCCAGGCCGCTGCCTTTGGGAATTGCCGCTAATGTGGTCAATTCGATACCTCCGCCGAATTCCTCCAGCATTTGCCTCAGAGTTGTACCCTTCGCCCAGTCGGCTGTCTCAGGTGAAAATCCCGATAACGCCAGTGCCGCCTTGGCTAAAGCATATTCGCTGGTTGCCTTACGGTAATCTAATAACTCCTCAAGAGACGCGATTTCAATCCGCGTACCTAAATCAATCGAGCTGATTCGGATAACAGGCTCGTCAATCACCCTCATATAAGCTTGAATAGGTGGCTGACTGTTTAGATTTACAGCGGTATCTATCACACAGCCGCCGTGTTCGAGTGAATAAGGCGGTGTGTCGGTCCAGCCGCC
>CAZIAN010000455.1:3147-4213 GCA_964537355.1 uncultured Pirellulales bacterium
TCACCAAGCTCTGACAAAACGGAGCCAATTGTATGGATGACTCTGGGAAAAACCATTGAGTCCAGGCTATTGTCGTTATTGCTGTTACAACGCCATCTTGCTTCGGCAAGCATGTCGGCAATCCATACAGATTGTTCGGCGGTATTCTTTAGGATATGAGTTAATTCGTCCGCGGAGAATCCACTGTCTTCCCTGAACATTTTCCGCAATGATTTTTGAATCTCACCTGCACGAATCAGGCTTCGTCTTTGGTAAAACGCTTCCTGGTCGGTTAATGTGGTGATTTCAGCGGAGTTGTAACGATCAGCGGCTCGCCAGGTGCGAAAATTTTCAGAATTGGCCTCGGCAGGATTGAACAGCCACAACCACTCACGATATCGGCTGTGCTTACTAATGGCTGGAAAAATCCTGGCATTCCACAAGCTTCGTTGTTCGATTGGTATATCAATATCCCAGAGGTCTTCCGACTCAGCTCCGGCAAGCTCAAGCCAGTCAAGAACAGGTATTCCACAAAAAGTAGCGCCCCGGTCAACTGAATCTTTGAAAGAATCGTATATGTTATAGCAGCGTACGAACCAGACTTTCTTTCCGTGGCGGTCCAGGCCGGGAATAACGTCAAAGCACATCTGCGACGGCACGGACACAGATTCGTCAACATCCAATCCAACGATAACGTTTTCGCCACCTAAAGTCAGTCTCGAACTTATCTTACACCCCTCCACCCAGGCGTTTGTACCCGCAATTTCACCCCCGTCAATTATCTCGTTATTGATGCTAAGGCACGTGTTTAGTGAAGTTGAGCCGATATCTCTTTGCATCAGAATATTACCGCTGCTGACTACCTGCCTGCTCGTGCCAAAGTGCAGGAATTCGCATCGGGGTAGAACATTAACATCAAATGGAATGCTGCACAGTGATTCAAACAGCCGGTTCAACGACGCACTATCCCAGAGTGAACCGCTCTGCTGTACAGATTTGATATATTGAGTCGAATTTGCTTCAGTGCCCATACCGCAGCATATCTCACGATAGAAATCAAGCCCGCAGTTGAACATCGCCTCGCTCA
>CAZIAN010000456.1:0-4204 GCA_964537355.1 uncultured Pirellulales bacterium
AGGACCTGTGAGCATAAAGGTAACATAGTTATCGAGCAAATCTTTCGACCAGTCGTGCTGGTTAATATCCACATCAGTTGTTATCCAAGTCCAGCCGTCATGATTGAAATTAATTACAGCTAAAAGTTCGGTTACCTCTTTAACAGCTTCATGGTCCGGGTCGTGAGGCCATGAGGAGAAAGCCCAGTCATCTTCCGGGTCGTACCATAGCGTTCTTTGGGTGGAGGCGTTGTCGACGTAGTCCCGCATGCGGACAGTGAAGGTTGCCGATACAATCTGTTCCGAATCGGGTATTTCAGTAATATCGAAACAGTACCAGGTCTGTTCATTACCTATCTGGGCTATTGTATCTGCATGGTCACCCACAGGATTTTCCCCGACCCAATCAGCTAATTGAGGCTGGGAGAACTGGAACGCTTCTATCGAGTAGGTATCAGCAAAAGCAGGAGCGGCCCCAAGCAATAAAACCGCAGTCAAAATACATAGTTTCACTTTCATCATTTCTCCACCTTATTTCATTAGGATGATTATCAATACTTCAATTCCACGATAATATCGGACTTATATTTCACATCTTGCGCCTGCTACCGGTTATGCGCATAAATAAAAAAACATAGAGGATGGCTATTTTAATGGGGCAGGTATTTTCAGAGGAAACAAATATAAATTCTACACCACCCATCCTAAACAAATAACAGTTTACTCGATTGGGCCAAAAAAGTCAAGTGAAAATTATATCTTTTAAGCAGTTCTGTGACTTTCGCAGCGGCAAATTACCTTATATTATTGTCAAAAGGCTTGTTCCAGAGCAAAGCGAAGAAACAGTCATAATCAGCATTCAATCCTAATCGTCGAATTAGAGTTTTCTTAATAATCCTTAAACTTTCTCATCCACGGCGGCCAGTCGGAGGGCTGGACACCCCAGGCTTTTGTCCAGGGATTTGCCGTATTCTGATTTTTTATTTGCTTCGGTAAAGTCGGATGCTGTCGAAGAACATCTTTCCGGTACCTCCGGCCTGTAGTTTGCTCTGGTCACCAAGACAAATGGCGATAGAACTGACGTTGGCGAGGTCAACACCCGTAAACTCTTCCAGGTTGATAATCCACTCCGTCCAGGTATCTATCCGTGCTGCATTGGGATTATCGTGATAGACTGCTGTACCGCCATTAAGAACGACACTCATGGGCGTAACACCGTTCATCGAGTCACCATGAAACCAGAGCGATAACGCCTCGGCACCTGTCTCGGACCAATTTTGAGGCGGGCTCAGTATCAGTTCTGCTTTTGAAACTTTGAAAATGGCGTTGTAATAATAGGGCATCGACTGCTCACCGCCGTAAACAATATCTCGTTCGGCGTAAGGGGCATGGGTATGGCCGACGACAGCCCCGTTTGTCAGCGGATCGTCGTAGCCGTCCGACCACACGTCAAATATCCGGTTGCTTTCGGGATCATCCGGATCGAGGTCGTTGTATGACTCAAAGTCGTCGATGGTAAGGCAAACGACTGCTGTCGGATTTGGGATGCCCTCGGCCAGCCAGTTGCTGGCGAACTCTCTCAGATCATCGAAGCCGACCTTGCCGTCGTTAGTAAGATCTGCCCCGCGGCACCCGAGAAAACCGCTGTTGTTCGAAAGCCAGCTTTTTGCGAAGACAGCGAAATCCACGAAATTCACCCTGTAGTCGCCGTCAAAATCTCCAGTGATAAATTGCCAGTTTAGTTGCGGATAATTCAGTCCCTCACAGATGCTCCAGACATCTTCACTCCCGTTTGCGGTCTCATTCACGAAATCCCAGCCCGCCTCCAAAAACGTGCCTCCCGTCTGCATTTGCGCCGTAGTCCTGCCGTTGCCATCATCACAGCCAGTTCCCATCGTTTGATCTCCACACATGTTGCTTATGCCGCTTGCCTGGCTGTCCCAGAAGGAACTGTTAATCGTTCCGTCGGAATTGCTTCCCACCAGACCGCCGACTTCACGCGTTCCTGTAACGCCCCCTGTTGAAAAGCAATTGATGATTGTGCCATCCCGATTCCCCCCGATCAGGCCGCCAACTTCAAGAAATCCTGAAACGTTGCCGGTTGAATAGCAGTTGGCGATTGTGCCCGGATGATTAAATCCCACCAGACCGCCGAGGCGCCAACCACTGTCCTTGCCTGAAACATTGCCGCTCGAATAGCAATTGGTGATTGTGCCGTCCCAATTGAATCCTACCAGTCCGCCGGCACTGATCCTCGCAGAAACGCTGCCTGTAGAACTGCAATTGGATATCATATTTGTGGATTTTACACCAAAACGCATGGTAAAGTCCCAATTCCATCCCACCAAGCCGCCAACATCGCTGCGGCCGGAAACACTGGCGGTAGAATGGCAATAGGCGATTGTTCCTTCCGAAACGTGTCCTATAAGACCGCCGAAATCATTGTTACCCGAAACACTACCGCCCTGCGCATAGCAACCTGTGACAGCGGCTCCTCTATCTAACTGGCCAACCAGCGAACCTACATTATCTCCTGTCCCCGCATCGATATGGGCGTCAAACAATCCCAAATTCTTGATCAGTGCGTTTTCCCCTCTAACACAACCGAAAACTCCTATGTAGTCTCTATCTCCGGATGTGTAGGTAAAATTGTGGATTCTCCTGCCGTTGCCATCGAATACTCCGCTGAAATTATTACCGAAGGAAGTTCCAATGATGTTAAAATCAGTTCCAGTATAGCTGCCCAGATCGATATCATTCATCAGTTTGAAATGCTTGTTAAGATTCTCAGTATCGGCGCCAATCTCGTTCAACTGTTCGGCTGTGTAAATCAGATACGGGTCATCAGGAATCCCCGTACCGCCGCCATATTCTGCCCCGCCCGCTCGGCCGAACAAGCAAGCCACCAGCAATACAACCAATGGCATCGGAGATTTACCGCGTTGTGGATAGAATCCTGACAATCTTGGATTCCTGTTCAAAGCAGCCATATCGTGTTCTCCTACTTCCCCTGATAGCCCAATCTGCCCCATGTCGCCCTTTGCAGCCTCTGTAGGTCATACATGCCGTCCTCGGTTTCCGGCTTGTGTAATATCACTCCCGGAAAGGGCGGAGGTTCCAGCACTTCACAGAACAGATTATCCACAGGCATAAGCTGACGAGAAAAATTCAATGTTTCACGGCCTTTCCACTTCCAGTATTCGGCGTGTCCGTCCGCCATCGAGAGCGTCATCCCCCCGTTATGGTGAATTGGTGGAGCACTGTGCCACTTCCACCGCGGGTACAGATAGTGAACGTAAAAATTATTACCGGCCGGCATCTGGCCCATGTCGAGAAAGACAGCACGCTGGCCCGCACCTGGGCTCGTAATGTCCGTAAGCCTGGTAAGGCGAAGCACTGTGCCGCCGACACGTTTGCCGAGTCTGTTCAACTCGCGGCCGCCACTTTTCGGTATAAACGTCCCTTCAACCTCGTGGCCGTTGGCCGAGGCGACCGTAGCATATGTGAGAGCGTGCCCCGCGCGGCCCCGCGGGCAACGATAAATATCGACGTCTTTAATCCACGGCCACAGTGCGCCCTTGTCTTCGTGCGCCAACAGCACAGCACGATCCCGGCTGTTGCGAGGAAGAAAAGCCGTGCCCGCCCAGCCTATTACCTCGATATATCTATTCGTCCCGGGCTCCCCACTGGTACGCTTTCCAAACGGGCCGCCATCGACGAGTTTGCCGTCGTTCTCCTCGGCATAAGCCGTCCAGGCAAGGGTCAGTTGCTTGAGATTGCTCAGACAAACCGCCCTTTGACCCTGCTCTCTGGCGCTGCGCAGGGCCGGAATCAGCAGAGCTAACAGCAGCGCAATGACCGAAATAACAACCAGAAGCTCGATAAGCGTAAAGCCTTTTCCTTTCCCTATTGATATATAACCTTTTTCGTACACTGCTCTAATAATCCTTACAGTTTCTCATCCACTGTGGCCAGTCGGATGGCAGAACTCCGCCCGCCTTCGTCCAGGGGCCGGACATGTTAAATTCCTCGTGCCATTTCAACGTCCACAACTCTTTAAGCCCGATTCTCCTTACAGACCAGTCAAGAAAAAGGCTGTTTATATATCTCCCGTGACGGTTGATGCAGAAGTTTTGCATACCGCCGCTGCCGCCGAAATTCGTTCTAATCGGAGGGCGATCGTTCGAGCCGGGCGCACTACAATAGTTTTTGCAATCCAGAAGAA
>CAZIAN010000457.1:0-4190 GCA_964537355.1 uncultured Pirellulales bacterium
CGGGCTCCCTCCGTTACCCCATCCCTCAAGCAATATACCATGTAGTGTAATTGATCCCTACTTTTGAGACATAAATTCGGAAACGGCGGGATAATGATATTTATGAAACAAGAAAAGCATAAACCACTTGCCAGCGTAATTGTTCAATATTCTTCAAGCCGGTTTTTTAGGCTTATTCTTGGCGTAGTAACTGTTTTTCTCAGGCCCAAGCTTCTTACACCCGAACAGTACGGCATCTGGACTCTATTTGAGCTTATTCCGCGATATGCTTCCTACCTACATCTGGGAACCAGGGATACAATGCGTTTTTTTATCCCGTTTTATTCATCAAGGAATGATCATGATAAGACAGCAACGATAAAAGGAAGCGTATTTACAAGTTCACTGCTTGTTAATATTCTGCTTTCATGTGTGCTTGCTATACTGAGTCTGAAAAAAGGATTCAGCATCGAGGTAAGGGCCGGCTTTGCTGTAATGTCATTGGTTGTAATCTTGCTATTTCTTATGGAATATTACATTGCTTTGCTCAGGGCTTATGAACAATTCAGTTTGATTGCAGCTTCAACATATCTTAATACTGCTTCATTGTTTGTTCTTACAGTACCACTATTGTACTTTTTAAGGCTGTACGGATTGTACATAACCATTTTATCAGCATATATCATAACGGTAGTATTTCTGAGAATGAAATACAACTATTGCATAACTTATAAACCTGATTTTAACACGCTGAAGGAGCTTTTTGTTAAGGGCGCTCCTATTATGATTTCAGATTTTTCCATACAATTAATAACAACCTCAGACAGGGTTATTGTCTCCAGCTTAATGGGGAGCAGAGAGCTTGGCTATTATGGGATTGCGATATTAGCTGTTTCATTTCTGATGCAAATCCCTGGAACTGCCAGAGAGATTATGGAGCCAAGGCTAATGCGTATAGTTGAAAATAGTTCTTCTGAAAAGGTTGTGAATGATTATCTTTTAAAACCGCTTATTAATACTGCGTACTTAATGCCTTTTATAATAGGTCCGGTTTTTATTTTAACACCTGTAATAATCCCATGGATCTTACCGCGTTATGTAAATGGGGTTGTTTCTGCACAGATTCTAAGCATAGGAGTCTATTTTTTATCTTTGGCTTACGTTCCAAGATCCGTGATTGTTGCAAATAACCTGCAGTTAAAAGCGGCAGCGTTTCTTCCCTTTATTCTGATCATTAACGTTGTTGTCAGCGTTTTACTCGTGAAACAGGGACTGGGTTTGCCAGGGGCAGCAGCAGGGTCAAGTATGGCCTTTTTTGTGCTTTTCCTTGCGCTTTTTCTCTTTCTATCAAGAAGAATAAAGGACAAAGGCAATGAGTGGAAAAACCATATCATCGGAATGTGTTTACCCTTTCCTCTGATGGGTTTTTTGCTGGGGATGTTGTATTCAATATCTCCGGTTTTTATTGAAAACCGATTTTTATGCGCACTTGTCATTGTCTCCATTTTTTTGACTGCAATGTATTTCTTTCACATCTGGGCATGCAGAAGATACCGATTACTGAATAGTATAAGGAAAATATAGAGGATATTTGGAGTTAAATATTGATTTCAACAAGTATTATCGTTCCAACATACAATCGTCCTGAATCATTAAGAGATTGTATTTCATCGATTGTGGAGCAAACGGTCATGCCGAATGAACTTATCATTATTGATGATGGTAATCTATCGGAGATTCCCCTTAAAAATGAATTATCGGAAGCAGGTATCAATTGCAGATATTTCAAGAAGGATGTGCCTGGTTTAACGGAATCGAGGAATACAGGTGTAAAACTCTCGACAGGTGAGGTAGTCTTTTTTTTGGATGATGATGTTGTTTTATTTCGTAATTACCTGGAAGAGATATTAGGAGTTTATTATCAGGATAAGGAGGAAAATATTGCAGGAGTCGGTGGCCTGATAGCAAATATCCCTCCTTTGAAATGGTATGAATATATTCTGAATCTTTATTATATGGTTTTTCTGAACAAAGGTATAAAGGAGGGCAGAGTCCTTAGGTCCGGTTTCTGCACAGAGTTGGGGGTCACGGAATTCCGGCTTAAACAAGTTTCAAGAGTTGACTTTTTATCAGGGGGTGTCTCTTCATACCGCAGAAAAGTTCTTGAAGAATTCAGTTTCACGGATCAATACAGAGAACACGCACTGGGAGAGGACAAGGACTTTTCATTAAGAGTCTCAAAAAAATACAGACTTGTTGTCAATCCTCATGCAAAGCTTTTTCATTATAATTCACCGGAAATGCGTCCTGATAAGCGAGAAAGAGGGAGAAAATTTGTTATTGGTAAATACCTGATATTTAAAAATCTGATCAAGAAAAGATGGTGGGACTGGATATTTTTCTATTATGCCCTATTCGGATATGTCCTGATACATTTTTCAATGGCCCTTGTTCTTTTTGATAGAAGTGAATGGGGGAGAATAGCCGGGATGTTTTCAGCAATGAAGGATATATGGTCAGGCACTGTTCTAATCAACGACAAAAGATAAGAATCTCTTTCAGTAATATCCCCGGCATTGATCCTCATTTCTTGGGCTATCCTTGTATCGTCATAAGAAACTTAAGAGATTCTTAATAGCCTTTAAGAGATAGGTCGGACGGCATAGTATATTGGAATACGCCTGGTTTGCCAGCGGGCAGGCGCAGTTGCCATCTTTAATGTAACGCCTGACCTGTTTTGCCTGGTCAGAGTGCCAGAGCTTTTGGAAATTATAACCATGCTCCCTCAAAGAACCCATCGGCTTGGAGTACCCTAAGACGCAGCAAGGCCAAACTTCGCCATCGTAATTGATATGCGCGTTTGAGATCCCTGCATAACAGGGAATCACCTGACGCTGCTCTTTAAGTATTTTGACGGCCAAATCATAGTACACCAATCGCAACGATTCGGTAACCTTAGTCATTTTCTGCTTCTTAGAAAGGTTTACTCTGATCTTTTCTGCAAAGACAGATACAAGTCTTTCATATGTCTCAGCATCCGGAGTTATTGCATCTTCCAGATTAAAAAATTCTGCTCGCTGTTCTGCAATTTCATTTCGGTAGCTCTGAACACCCAAGGAATGTACATAATCTTCGATTTGTGATAAATGCTGAATATTGAATTTTGAGATCACCGTTCCCATTTCAAGGTGAAAATTAACATATTTTTGTTCGATGTCCTTCAAATAGCCTATTGTCTTCTCAAGTTGTTTAAAGTTCCCCTTTACCCCCCTGATCTCGTCATGAATTCCTGCAACACCGTCAATAGAAGGTTTGACTGTAAAGGGGACCTTTGAGCCGTTTTGCTTGAGCACCTCAAGGCATCGCACGGTTAAATCCCTGATTTTCTCAGAAGTAATAGCATTGGTAGGTATATGAATTACCTTTGGCTGCAAATGTCTGAATGCAAGCCCTATAATTTCGGGCAGATCATCGCGCAAATATGGTTCCCCGCCACTGACATTGAAAAAGTACACATGCCCTATGCTTTGAAATATTCGATCAATTTCATCGATGGTGAGGTCCTTTTCCCTAAGTTCTGGATTGTTGTGATACCTTGATCCTATATTGCAGGTTTTACATTTGGATTGGCAGGCAGCAGTGACAGAATAGGTCAAAGTAATAGGAGTTCCGGGTTTGACCAAACCGATTCTGCATGCTTTGCATTGCACTATTTTTGGAAACAATCTTGTTATGCAATCCTTCGCGTTCATGTATATTCACCAGTTTAGCAACTCACACAACAAACGGCGGTGCCTGTGTCTTTGGCCTATAGTAAGTCCTGTCGAGAGTACCAATCAACGGTTCGCTTTATACCAACGGCAAAATCAGTTTCAGGTCTGTACCCAAGCCTATTCATTGCTTTAGAGATGTTTGAGCCATGGTCGCTGGTTAAGAACTTTACCTTACTCTGCGAAAGAATCGGTTCTTTTCCAGTAATTCTCGAAAAGACTTCAAAAAATTTTGCCAAAATGTCTGCAAATGGTTTAGGGAATCTGAGGCGTGGAAATGAAACATTTAGGGTTTGGGCAATAGTTTCCGCATATTCCCTAACGGTAATAGCTCGAGGGCCTGCGATATTATAGATTTCGCCGAAACTGACGTGGTTATTTGCAGTTAAACAAAAGCCCTGAACAACATCCTCGATATAGGTTGGATGTAGGAGTGCCCTG
>CAZIAN010000458.1:0-4189 GCA_964537355.1 uncultured Pirellulales bacterium
TAGTTTCTGAGCCAGACCGGCCAGTCTTGCTGCAAAACGCCACCGGCCTTCGTCCATGGACCGTTTGTGATAAAAGAACGATGCCATTTCAACGTCCACAACTCCTTGAGCCCGACACTTCTCGCCGACCAGTCCATGAAAGCCAGGTTAGCGAATCCGCTATGCCGATCGATGCAAAAATGGTTCATTTCTCCCGATGTGCCCTGATCCATTATGCCGAAGGCATCTTTTGTCAGCGACGGAGCATCGGTATGGCGAGGCCAGGCATCATACCATGTCGAATCGCCGAGCAGCGGTATCGTATTTGTGCTAACCGGCCTGCCTTCGACCTGCCTGGTATCAGGTATTACAGTTGTATTGTTCTGGACATTCCTCCAGAACCACTCCTTCCAGCGGGCTCCGCGGTCAATTTCAACGGAGTTACACCAGGAATTGAAACCATAGCTGAAAACGTAATGATAGGAATCAACGTCAAGATAGGCAGCCTTGTAGGTGCCCCAGTCCGAAGCGTTCAGCATGAGTCTTGTAGCAGTAGGGCACAGGAGCATTTCATCATTACTCTCGTAGTACGGCCGCAGGGCAGTCATCCAAACCCCACCGGCCACATCCCTGTTATTGAAGTAGCCGTCGTAGTCGTCTGTGTACAGCTTAAATGCAAGACCCCACTGTTTCAGCCTGGCCTGGCAGCTAACTTTCTGAGCCTGTCCCTTAACACGGTTCAATGCCGGCATCAATATCGCCATCAGCAATGCTATGATGGCAATTACCACCAAAAGTTCTATTAATGTAAAACCATTTTGCTTGTGCATGATATTTTACCCTTCTCTTTCAAAGAGAAATAACAAATTTCGCTGGTATGCTTATTTGCAATAATTATAACATAATCGAACATGCTAATGCAAGCTATAGGCAGATTTTTTTATACATTATGGACATCGAACATAAAACCGTTGATTGTGCAAAAACCTGTTCGATATCCATTATTTGTGGGCATTTTAACGGTTATTTTTTCCTTCGCAGCTCCGCCGGCTTGCCTAACTCAAAAGCTTCACAAACAACCTGGAGGGCCCTTTCCGCCTGGTCCTCGTCAACCGCACAACTGATGCGGATTTCGCTGGTGGTAATCGAATCGATATTAACTTTGGCCTCAGCTAAAGCGCCGAACATCTTCTCGGCAACGCCATAATGGGTGCGCATACCAATGCCTACAACGGAAACTTCTGCAATATCATCACGAACAAAGATGCTATCGCAGTTCACTTCCGCTTTTATTTGTTCGGCGGCTTCTTTAGCCGCCTCTAAATCCGACAGATTAATCATAAACGACAGATTCGCTTTTTCCGGACTGATTTCCGTTTGGATGATATCGTTGACAACTACTTTGGCCTTCGCCAGAAAAGCAAACACTTTTGCGGCATTGCCGGGAATGTTATCAACGCCGACAAGACCAATTTTGGCCATATCTTTTTGTATTGTGGCCCCTGAAACTGTTACACCTTCCATATGCGGTACCTCGTGGATTATTATTGTCCCATTAGTGTCGTTGCTACTGTTTCTTACATGAATCTTTACATCGTATTTCTTACCGAATTCGACCGCCCGAGGATGTATAACACCGGCTCCAAAACTCGCCAGCTCGAGCATTTCGTCATAACTAATCTCATCAATTTTCACCGCATCTTTGAATATTCGCGGGTCAGAAGTGTGAACTCCGTCAACATCCGTATAGATTTCACACTCTTCGGCTCCGAGCGCAGCGGCCAGCGCAACCGCGGTCGTATCCGAGCCGCCTCTGCCGAGAGTCGTAATATTTTCATCCTTATCTATTCCCTGAAAACCTGCGACAATAACAATCCTGCCTTTGTCCAGTTGTTTATGAATTCGTTCGGCACCGATACTTTGTATTCGTGCCTTCATATGTTCGCTGTCGGTCATCATTCGGATTTGGCTGCCCGTAAAGCTGATTGCATCGTAACCCATACCATCAAGAGCCATCGCAAAAAGTGATACTGTCTGCTGCTCGCCGGTGCTGAGCAACTGGTCCATTTCACGTTTAGGGGGATTAGGATTAAGCTCCAGTGCGTCAGCGACGAGCTGGTCGGTCTGTTTGCCACGAGCGGAGGCTACTACCACTACGCCAAAACCGTTCTCCACAGCTTTAATTACATGCTCGGCGGCATTGCGTATCTTCGGAGCATCCGCAACCGAAGTTCCACCAAATTTTTGTACAATTATTTTCATTTCCAACCTGTTAAAAATTTACATTTGCTGTAACAGTTTATTGAATACGGCTTGGGTGGTCAAGATACTTTAGCTTTTTAAGAAATACTCCATCAGCTCAAAACCATTGTCTATTCTGAATCCTGACTTGGCAGCGTTAGCCTCGCTAAAAGCAGTATGCAAAATTCCACTGATATTATCACCCGCCATAGCAAATGGGACCGGCTCATTTGAGTGAGCACAGGTCCGCACCGGAGTTGGGTGGTCCGGCATTACAAGCATTCGCCAGCTTTCGTAACCTTGCAGCGCCTCAAACACGGGCGTTACGATATATTTATCTATCTGCTCGACAGCCTTTTTCTTCATTTCGGCATTGCCGCTGTGAGAAGCTTCATCAGGCGCTTCTATATGAACTAAAACAATATCATATTCGCGCAGAGCCTCTATTGCAGCAGAAGCTTTACCCTGATAATTTGTGTCGATAAAACCGGTTGCGCC
Organism: uncultured Pirellulales bacterium; assembly: GCA_964537355.1. Classification (GTDB taxonomy): domain Bacteria; phylum Planctomycetota; class Phycisphaerae; order Sedimentisphaerales; family Anaerobacaceae; genus NIOZ-UU13. Next base: position 2,719 of record CAZIAN010000458.1, read on the forward strand.
TGGGACATCTATCAAATCAAAGCCTATAAGCTTCGATAAACCTTTTACGAGGTCAACGGCAGTGATAGTAACGCCCTTTAGCCCGAACCGTTTTTCGAAATGTTCCATTTGGGCTCTTTTACCCTGTCCCCAAAGCCAGATGGAGCTTACTTGATTTTCGCCCAAATCTTTTCTGATTTTGTTAATATCGTGACTCGTAAAAAGCTGCTGTGAACGTGCCATCAAGTCAACGAGCATATCAGCGCCTTTGCCACGAGGTAAAATCTTATCTATGGCAGTGCCTATGTTGTCGTGCGGCGGATATGTCTGAACATCGAAATCAAGCTTTTTGAAGACAAGCAGGTGCCGATAGCTTACACCTGCATGAAACCGAATTTGCTCATTACCAAGCTGTTCATCCAATTCTTTTATCAATTTGCCGGCTTCTGCAGTAGAGATGTGGCCGGCACTGTGATCAGCCATTTCGCCATCGGCAATAGTAATCAGATTGCATCTGAAAACCCAGTCTTCCAACGACAGCTTGATATTACGTGCGGCCGCCTCAATCGGCGCCCGGCCCGTATAATATCGCTTGGGGTCGTAGCCTAACAGACTCATTTGAGCTACATCGCTACCGGCTTCCATACCTGATGGAACCGTCCGGACAAGACCCTGCCTACCTAATGCGCTGATTTTGTCCATACTCGGTATATTGGCAGCTTCAAGCACAGTTTTATTGCCGAACTGCTCCAGCGGTTCGTCCGCAGCACCATCGGGAATTACTATGACGTATTTAGTCACTAATCTTTATCCTCTGGAATATCAACAATTCTAATGCAAACCGGTTTGCCACCAATAACATCAAGTTTCTCCATATCTTCCAGGGCAGCCGTAATGTTTTCCTGTCGGGTAGGATGAGTTGTAATTACAACCGGTACAGTGTTGTCCGGCCCGATACCCTCATGCTGGAGCGCACCGGATATACTTATTTGGTTGTCGGCAAGCACTTTGCTCCACATGGCTATTACACCCGGCTGGTCTTTGCACATTATCCTGATGTAAAACCTGTTTACAAGATTATCTATTTTCTCTATCAACGGTTCTGTTATCCTTCTTGGCTTAAGATTCAAATGACGAAAGGTAGTACCTGAGTTACCAAGAGCAACATCAATGATATCGGCAACGATGGCGCTTGCGGTCGGCATCATTCCTGCACCCCGACCATAGTACATCACTTGCCCGACGGCACTGCCGAATATGCTTATGGCATTAAAGGAACCACTCACACGGGCAAGGGGATTATCGCCGGCAATAAAGGACGGATGCACTCTTAGTGAGATTCTGCCTTGCTGGTCTTTTTGTCCAATAGCCAACAATTTGAGACAGTAGCCCATTTCACCACCGTAGCGAATGTCACATCTCGAAATTGCTTCGATACCCTCGACAAATATGTCGTCGAGCGTGATTTCATATCCGAAAGCAAAAGAAGAAA
>CAZIAN010000459.1:0-4186 GCA_964537355.1 uncultured Pirellulales bacterium
CATATCATCTACGGCCCCTTCGACATAATCTCCCCTCTTTACTTCCTCGCCCGCATCAAAAACCGCCTGCATTGCCTCTGTACATCCGCAGGTAGCTGCACGACGAACACCTATACCCCCCCTTCTATGATGGGTGCGCAGCTTGCGGCCCGGCAGGTCAAGGATAGCATCACACACCTGCCTGCCCAGCGTCGCCTTCATAATATCAACAGGAGTAGTAATAGAGGCGGGAGTACCTTTTCTCTCCAGACAATAAACAAGAGAATATCCCTTCGGCGGTATTTTCTTGCCGAGACGATAGAAAGTTTTTCCCTCGTCAAACCAGACGGGGTAGTTATAGCGGCCGGTTACGCCCCGCCAGATAGTTTCTTTCGATTCCTTGAACGTAAAAGTTGTTTTCACATCCGCTTCGTACAATTGTGTTATCCACTTTGCCCGAAAGGGTCTTGTCCAATTAACAGCTACATCCTTTTCCAGATAAGAAGGTTTCAGCTCTTCCTTGTGCCAGATACCCGGCGCATTCAACAGGGCCAGATAAATACTCTTGCCGTCATTGTCAAAGTCAACAGATTCTATCAAACGATTGTCCCGGCTATTTCCCAGAACGAGCCTCATCCGCTGGCTTCCCTTAGGCCAGGTGACAACCAGCATATCGTCCTGACCATTGAGCAAACCCAGAAAAATATTCTCCGAAGGAACGTGAAGTGTAGCCCCCGAAGGGTATTTTTCGGGGTCAAATATAAGGTCATCACCAATGAAGTCGGGCAACACACCATAGGCAATTGGACTGAGCAGATTTATACCCTTCATATTCTCGGAAGGTTTAATCTCGACAATCCCCGTCTGGTCGAACGAGAAAATAGCAGACAAATTATTTTCTGTCCCCCTACTGGAAAAAGAAACTTCCAAAGCCGCTTCATCACCGGTATTCTGCAATATGCTGTAACGGCTGATGTCCGCCGGTTTTCCTTTAAGCTGAAGAGGGACAAATTCTATTTTTTTCTCACTCGAATCTGCTTTCGAGTAAATTATCACTTTGCCTTTTTCCGACCAGAACACTGCGGTCAAGTGCTCATTTTCAACTACAACATCACCTTTGAAAGAATATTCTCTGCCGTAGTAAGCAGGGTCCGAGACGGCAGCAGACGGATTAAGCTCAAGCATAAGAAGGTTTGCAGGAACAATTTTCCAGCCAGTCTTATCTTGAATATCGATTGTATTGACAAAAGGCGACTGCGTGTCCCATACGATTGTGTTTGACTTTTGTTGCGTTCTTTGGGCTATCGATATTTCCGGATTTGTCATCAACAGAAAAATCAAAACCGTTTTCCATAAAGGCAACACATAATTAGCTATGTCTCGATAAAGCTTCATCGTTTACGTCCCTTCCAAGTGTTTAGACCCTCTGCGAAGATTCAGAATATCCCATATACATCCAGATTACTACACCTTATCCGGCGTAGGGCATACGAACGGTTTACGGTAATCGCGGTGTAATATCCGGTTTGCAGCGGCGCTATTGGTGAACACTTCCTTCCTCGGATCAAACTTTAGCAGCGGCCCCATTGACATCGGGTATTTATCCAAATCGACGCCATTATCTGTAAAATGTCGAGCGGTCCTATAAAGCGTTTCGATGTTCTGGTCCCGGCTCCCAATATCTTCCAGCACGGCCCTGGCCTGTTTGACGGAGACTTTGTTGTTTTCGCCAACATAATAGCTGATGTTGGCCAAATGCGCCAAAGCCGCAGACAGGTGGCCCTGGAAGGCGTCGGCGTTAAGATCTTTCGTTTTTCGGCTGCGAACTGCCTTAACGAAGTTGTCGAAATGGTCTCCACCACCTTTGAATTCCTTGAACATCTTGCCTTTGAGGTCAAACGCTGCGCAATTGGTGTATGACTTCTGAACCAGGTAGCCTTCGGTCCCATAGAAAATAACACCTATTTTGTTACCTTTGGTACTATCGAACATAGTGTTAATCTCCATGTCCGCTGAATTGTCAACGGAAAGTCCCCGCGTCTCAAATACCATACACTTTTTTCCGTAATCATAGATGGCCACTTCGGTGTTAGGCGTATCGCCGGCATCGACGTAATTGGGATCATTGCGCTCGGCCTGATAACCCAGGCGTCCACCGTATGCGATGACGCTGTTGGGATGGCGGTTAATGCCTAAACCCCACCTTGCGATATCGGTTTGGTGAGGTCCCTGGTTACCGGAGTCACCGTTGCCGTACAGCCGCTGCCAGTGCCAATCATAGTGGAATCGCTCTCGGGTTAGTTTCGGTGAAGTGTATGGCGCCGGCCCACTCCAAAGATTGAAATCGACCTCTTCAGGAATCGGATAATCGCCCAGGGGGCCGATCGATTTTCGGCGCTTATAACACAGCCCGCGGGCAAAGTTGACCTCGCCGATACCACCATCTTCAATGAATTTCATTGCGTTCTGGAGGGCCGGATTCGAGCGACATTGTGTGCCCACCTGACATATCCTTCGATATTTCTTAGCGGCGGCTACAAGCGCGGCACCTTCAGGTATATCGTGACTTATCGGCTTTTCAACGTATGCGTCTTTTCCCGCCTGCATCGCCCAGACACCGCAGAGGGCATGCCAGTGATTTGGAGTCGCCGTACTAATGAAATCGACGGACTTGTCGTCGAACACCCGGCGCATATCCTTCACCCACTTTGGACGGCGGCCGGTACGTTTCTCTATCGAGCTGCAGGCCCCCTGGCCAACCTTTTCATCCACATCGACAATGTAAGCGATTTCACAATCCTTGCGGCCTGAGAAGGCGCTTATGTGACTACCGCCCCGGCCGTGGCAACCGATTACGGCACAAAGCAGCTTTTCATTTGGGCTTCGGCTTTGCGCCTGTGTAATGCTGCTGATCATCGGGGTTGCAGATACTGCCGCCGCAGCCGCGGTAAACATTGAGTTCTGCAAAAACTGTCGGCGAGTTCGCTTTGTCATGATAATCACTCCTTAAGATAAAATTTATCATATCAGACCCATAGCTAAGCAACCAGGTCCTACAATTTGACAATCATACCATAATCTCTTCGATATTGCAAAATTCTTAATTGCCATTTATTATCAGGGGATTTTTCTTGACCGGAAGGAGGCTAATTTGATATAAATACTATTAGAGAAGCTTATGCCTGTGCAGCCAGGTATCTTTGGGCTTTGAAATCATCGGGCAAGCGCAGTTCTTTTAATAATTCGACTATGAGGATATGTTATCTGAATGGTACGGAGTTTTAGCGGCAACTTTGTACTTCCTGGTGAAATATTTTACATTTCAATCGGCAGTTCTTATATGAAAGTGACAGTTAACTGGTGTTTTGGTGTGTGGCCGGAGCATGGTTATTTTAATTCTTTTTAAAGGAGGATTATTATGTGTAGAAAAATGTTTTATTTGTTTTCTTTTGTTTTGGTGCTGAGTTTGGCTGACATGGTTTCGGCTCAGGATCCTGACATACTTATTCGCAGCCCGGACCTGGCTATGCCTATAATCGACGGTGTCATAGACGATGTATGGTCGATTGCTACAGAACAGGACATTCTCAACACTACTGCAGGAAGTGCGCCGAGCGGGCCGGCGGATTGCTCCGGGAAATGGCGTGCCCTCTGGGACTGGGAATATATATACGCGCTGGTTGTTGTTAGAGATGATGTTCTGAATAACGACTCTGGCACCGACAGTAAATGGAACGATGACAGTGTCGAGTTCTACGTCGATGGGGACAACAGCAAAGGCAGTACCTGTGACGAGAATGACCACCAGTACACGTGCAGGTGGAATAACGCCGAGATTGAAACACCCAGTGCAATCCACAATGGAGAGCCGAGTCTCGTGGGATTCGAATACGCCATCGTCACGACCGGCAACGGTTATATTTACGAAGTCAGGATACCGTGGACGAGCATCATGGGTACGGGGCCAACGGCTGGCCAGGAGATTGGTATCGAAGTATTTATCAACGATGATGACGACGGCGGCGATGGAGACTCGCAGATTGGCTGGTATGGAACGGAAGAAGACGGCTGGCAAACACCAAGCATGTGGGCGACGGCCCAGCTTGTAGCCGGTAACAGGGCAGGGGGTCCCAAGCCGTCTAACGGTTCGATATATCCGGATACATGGGCGAATATTAGCTGGATACCTGGACCAACTGCTGTCTCA
>CAZIAN010000460.1:0-4183 GCA_964537355.1 uncultured Pirellulales bacterium
GTGTACGGGATAAATGAAAACGAGGTCTTTGTCGAAAATGATAAATAAAAAAAGCTGAAGTATGAGATGATATATTTGGAAGGAAACATAATATGACAGATATCAAAACTATATTAGCTAAAGCTATAGAGAACGGCGCAAGTGACGTTCATATTAATGTTGGAATACCACCAATATTGCGAAGGAATACGGAACTGATAGATATGGATTTTCCTGAAGTAACAGCAAAAGACGTAGAAGAAATGATTAGTTCGATGGTTGATGCGGACAGATTCAAAGAATTCAAACAAAATAAAGACCTCGATTTCTCAACAAATCTGGAAGACGGTCACCGCTTTCGTGTTAATGCTCATTTTCAGCGTGAAACAATGGCAATATCCTTTAGAGTGATTCCGAATGAGATACCCATGATAGAGGATTTGCATCTTCTGCCGATAGTTAAAGAGCTGACAGACCTTCCGCGAGGTTTGGTTCTTGTGACCGGCCATACCGGCTCCGGAAAAAGTACGACACTTGCGGCAATGATAGGTTCGATAAATGCAAAGTACAGAAAACGTATCATGACTCTGGAAGACCCCATAGAATACGCCTTAGAGAACAAAGAGTGTATGATAGAACAGCGTGAAATCGGTGCCGACTGTCCGGATTTCGCCTCTGGTCTCAAGCATGTCCTGCGACAAGACCCCGATATCATAATGGTCGGCGAAATGAGAGACCTGGAAACCATCAGCTTCACAATGACGGCCGCAGAGACGGGACACCTTGTGTTCAGTACGCTGCATACCATTAATTCCTCTCAGACAATTGAACGTATAATAGATGTTTATTCCGCGGCCCAGCAGAACCAGATTCGAACAATGTTGGCTAATACGCTCCAGGCTGTTATCTCTCAAACATTATTTAAACGCGTAGATGAGCCGGGTATGGTGCCTTGTACTGAGATATTGCTGTGCACCTCCGCTGTAAGGAACTGTATTCGTGAAAACAGAATCTACGAGATACCGAATATTATCGAAACTTCGAGAAGGCTTGGTATGCAAAACCTGGATTACAGCATAGCCGAGATGTATTCCAAGGGTTATATCGACAGAGACGAAGCGGTGATGCGCTCAAGTAATCCTGCAAAGATGGAAAAGACCCTTGTGCCAAGGGATGTTGAAATGGTTCAGGCGCCGGGATCGGCAAAAGCAAAAAGAAAAAGATAGGGTATATACTTATGTTTGAAGAATTCACACAGAAAAATAAAGGCGTAACTGCGGTTGCGACTCGAGGTAAATCGTCCAAGTCCGAAGGTAACCAGAAGTCAGGGGAGCAGTCCAATTACATTCGTGAGTCTGCCCCCGCACTGGTAAGCCCCAGGAACAAGCAGCAAAATACGTGGGAAATGATAAAGAATTTCAAAGTTGAGGGCGGGCCTAGCAGAAAAGATATTCTGAATTTTACAAAACAGCTTTCCATTATGGTCCGGGCTGGAATAAGTCTTCAGGATTCGCTTGAGTCAATTGCCGAACAAAATAATAAAGAGAAATTCAAGGTCGTTATTGTTGACCTGAAAAATAGAATCGAATCCGGAGAAAGTTTTTCCCAGGCACTTGGCGTGTATCCTAATATATTCAGTGAACTTTATATAAATATGGTGGCAGCAGCAGAAGTCAGCGGCTCGCTCAGTAAAATGCTGCAAAAATTATCAGAGTATCTTGATTCGGAAGCCGAAACCCGTTCTCAAGTTCGGGGTGCCATGGTTTATCCGGTTATCATAGCGGTTATGGCCGTGACGGTTACAATTTTCCTGTTGTGTTTTGTCCTTCCGCGATTTACAACCATCTTTGCAGGCAAGGAGCATCTGTTGCCGAAACCAACGAAAGCATTAATGGCTACCAGCGCGTTTATGCGGGGATACTGGTATTTAATTATACCGGCGATAGGCGCTGCATTCTGGGGTTTCTGGTATTTCATTGGCACAGAGTGCGGGCATAGGTGGTGGGACAAGACCAAATTGGTATTGCCTCTTATAAAAACACTTTGTCGAAGTCTTTATATAACACGAAGCCTGCACACGATGGGAGTGTTGACAAAAGCCGGAGTACCGATACTAAATACAATTTCGATAACAGCACAAATAGCCGGAAATGTTCTTTACAAAGAAATGTGGCTCGGTGTTTATGAGGAGGTTCGTCAAGGCAAGAAAATCGCATCAAGCCTGAACCAGTATAATCTTATGCCGAGCAATGTGGTTCAAATGGTAAAAAGCGGCGAAGATTCAGGTACTATGAGCGATGTATTAAAAGATGTTTCCGAGTACTACGCAAGAGAGCTTAGAGCTGTTATCAAAGCAGTAACTTCAATGATAGAGCCAATAATGATAATTGTGATGGGTGTTTTAGTAGGCTTTATTGCTATGAGTATCATTCTCCCGATATTTAAGATGTCCAGTCTCGTTATGGGCAAGTAAATTCATCATGTGTGCTGCACCCTGGAATGTTATTAATGCGATTGGAGGTGCGAGATGAAAAATACAAGATGCAGAGGCGGCTTCACGCTTATCGAGGTGTTAATTGCAATAGTGTTAGTCGGTCTTGCAATTGTTTCCCTGGTTTCTGCCAATGGTGCATTCACACAAGCCAATGGTGCCGGGGCGGAGTTGTCAACCGCGGAATTTCTCATTGAACAGATAAGAGAACTTAGCACCGTTCTGAATGTAATAGACCCAAATACCGGCACTGCCACATTTGGCCCGGAGACCTCGGAGACACTCGCCAACTATGACGATTTGGATGATTTTCATGGTGCGGTTTTCTCTCCGCCAATCAGTGCCGACAGAAATCCTTTGGCAGACCTTGGTGCGTACAGCCAGCAGATTACAGTCGAAAATGTCAATGCGTCGGATTTTGAGCAGGTTGTAGGTAATCATACCAGCCCCTTTGTTCGGGTAACTGTAAGGATATTTTTGAACACAAAGGAAATCAGCTCGGCCAGATGGCTCAAGGCCCGATACTAAAAGACGTCAAAGGGGGTTCAAAATGAGACATACAAAATACGACATACTAAAAACGAACTGCCGGTTGCATAAATCAATGCCCCGATATCGCTTCTGTAAGAAAGCGCACAGCAGTGGCTTTACAATTGTGGAGCTCCTTATTTCTTTGGCAATAGCCAGTATGCTACTGGCTTCTATTGCCGTTGCCATTAACGCCTCGATCATAAATTATCGGGAAAACGAAGATATGTTTAAGGTCATCAACAGTGCCCGGCAGGCCCTGCTTCGGATAACAAATCATATTCGTACAGCAGATGCGGCTGATCCGAACTCGCCCGCCAATGAATGCGCTTTGATTGCAGCTAACGGAGATGATATAACTTATCGATATAACAATGTAGATAACAAGCTTTATCTGATTGATAATGTCTCCGGCAGCAGCTATGTGCTCTGTGAAAATGTTACCGCTATGACTTTTACAAAGCAGACGTTTGTAGACAATTCTGTACCACCTATAACAAAGGTCAGGGGCGTCCAGGTTTCTATAACGGTTGCTCAGGGTAATGCAGAACAAAAGATTTCTGCCGCTGCGGTTATAAGAAGAAATTTGAACTGGTAGTTGTTGTTCACACAAATAGTACATAACAATATCAACATTTGATCGGCACAAATTAAATTTACTACAAACTTTTGTCGAACCGGCAATATTTATCATAACATGTTTTCAGGTCTAATGTTATATCAGGCGTCCGGGGTATCATTTCTCATTTATACAATAGTTTTGCACAAAATTGCTTGATTTTTTATCTTTCTTGACGATACTATTACTAAAAGCCCTAAGGGGGCGGTTAGCTCAGTCGGCTAGAGCGCCTGCTCGACACGCAGGAGGTCGTTGGTTCAAGTCCAATACCGCCCATTATTATAAACTCCTCTAAGAACTTATCTTATGCTTGCCTCATTTCTTCGCAACGGTTTCATTTCCTGATTTTGTGGCCGTGCGGTGTAAATATTCTTCTCACATAAATCCTTCTACGACAGTAACATAAGGTCGTCATGGATGAAAGTGATTGCCTGTTGAATGAGGATTTCGTAGTGTATCTGGATGGTAATCGGAATTGGATTTGTGTCAAAATTTGTGTCAATCGCCACTCGTACTCAGTCCCGGAGATAATGTGTAGCCAGTCTTTTTGCCGATAAGGTTTTAAA
>CAZIAN010000461.1:0-4181 GCA_964537355.1 uncultured Pirellulales bacterium
AGAAGGTCAAGATAGTGTTTTGCCCAGCCAGCATTAAAAAGAGTCTTGCTGAGCTTACCGAGATAAATTTTGGCGGAGCCTGAATTACCCTTTACCATATTTATCAAGGCCAATCGCTGTAAAATCATGGGGCGACTACCAATGCCTTCGAGACATTCGGTCAGGGCATTTTCAGCTAAGTTAATAACGCCGATGTCTATAAAAACATCGAAGATTTGCCAGTACATCCATTTATATTTCTTATCAGATAGAAACAGGTAATCCGGATGCTGGGGCCATGAAAACATATCATAGCCGAGTCGGCCGACATTATACAAAGCCCTATTGACTGCGTGAGCTATAAAGGGATCTTCAGGATTATTTTGAGCGGATGTGAGTAATTCCGGCCACATCTTGTGGTAGGCATAGTAATCAACTTTAAACCGGGTTCTAAGATTTTCATTGCGGGAAAAGAAAACGACACTGCCGGCAATAACAAGCAAAAACAGCGATTCGACGCCCCATTTGAGTTTTGGTGAGTGTCTATACCAGGAAAATATCTTTAACAGCAGGTTAGATGATTTATTTCGGTGCTTTTTTTTGTTCCGGCCTTTTACAAAATGAAGTCTTTTCCAGAGTATCTGTAAAAGACCAAATACAAAAAGTGTCAAAGGCAGGAGTAGATAGAGTAGATAGGCGATTGACACTTGTCTTTTCCGAACTTCATAATAAAGAATTTTCCAGGAGAAAGGCAGCGAGTTGCAAAAGGCATCGACAATACTAACGCGGAATACAAGAAGGCCCATAACGTATGGAACAACAGCAGCGGTTAATAAATAAAATAGACTCATCTTCCAGCGGGACCTGAAAATCAATTCATAAATTGCACAGACGACTGCAAAAAGAAGAAATGCTCCGCCGGCAAGACAATACAGAATTACAGACAGGAATAAAAAAGTGCTCAAACAGCTTATAGTCGTAGTCCGCGATAAAGTCATCCTTATGTACAGGCATGCGATAAGTAATGCAATCAATAATGCCATTGTTGTGTCAAAATAATATGCATACCGGGTGTAGAGAACAAGCAAAAGAATCGGTAAGATAAAGCAAATCCAGCGAATTCGCGTTAAGTTTGTTGCTTTCAACAGATAGTCTATACATATGCTGAGCAGCCAGGCTTGCACTGTTACAACAATAGCTCCGGCCCAGGAATAGTAGAAGAACTGAGAAAGGAAAGCTCCGGAGTATTCAACAGGTCCGCCCGGGTATGATAGAAACGGCAGAAAAAAAGTCCAGCCTTTGTAAAAGACCGGGAAATTTGTAATAATTCCGGCCCCATGATACATAAGTCGCAGATCCACATAGAGCCAAAGATACAGATAAAAAAGAATAAAAAAGAGAAAGCTTTGTAGCCGCCGCCCCAGGCCCTGGCTTGAATGTTGCTTTATTATATCTTGCGAGCGAGATTGCGAAACAGACATCCGACCTGAAGATTTTGGAAGCGAATTCGGCATCACTTTCCTATACTACATAATCCGCGATTTCTCAAATATATTTCGCTGAAACACTCCTATGCACTTCAAGTGCTATAGTACCAGGATTTAATCTCAATTTCACTGATTTTCTTTAAGATTCAGCATACCACGTCGCAATAAACACAAGAAGAGCGACATATTTGCGTGGATATACACATACTATCTCTTTTGCTCCGGGAGCTGATAGCTTGAGATACTGTTAGCCTTTTTTATCCCAAAAAGAATTGTATGAATGATAATTTTTTTCCTCTGTCTCAATCCGATAAGAACAAAAAATTCATTGTTTTTTATGCAAATATTTGAGGTTTGGTCCCTCCAGAGCCATCAAATTTGACATTCGTGGAGACATTTCGGAGACAGCATGTCACTCGAAAATTTGGGTGTTTTTCAGCTCTTGAAAGAAGTGCCGTTTCGAAGAATTCTAAAACATTTTAGTTAGTGAAAATCCAGGAAGTACAAAGTATGCTATGCCACATCTATTTATAGTTACTAAACACAGCAATGAAGTTGATTTTGTTATTTGTTACGCAGTAGGTTTGAGTACAAAAGGTGCAAACAGTGATTAAAGCCCTGATTGAGCAAAGTGTTCGACAAATGTAAAAAAATAGACGCAAAATGAAATTGTATTCTAAACCACATGCATATATATTGTCAATTTTAGAGCGCATAGGGTAGTTAGGTAGATCCGTTTGAATTTAGAATTGTGGTTACGGATGTTGATGAAGGAACGACATCGTCCGAACATGTACGGACTTGTGCCAAGCCCACCGTGGGAACGTGACTCAGCAAAGTTAAAAAACGAGAAGACTAACATGACAACCTGGAAAACAATCAAACTTGCCATTCTGGCATTGAGCTGTCTGGCAGCGACATGTGCTCTCGCTGAAACACCGAATTTAAACAAACACAAAAAGTTGGTCTCTCATAGCGGTGCTCTTGCCGGCCGGCGCTACCGAGTCCTCGTTTCGACGGACATTGGGGGAACTGACCCGGATGATTTTCAATCAATGATGCATTTCCTCGTCTATGCTGATTGCTTCGACATCGAAGGGCTCGTCTCTTCGCCCTATGGTCCCGGTCGGAAAGAGGACATTTTGAAAGTCATCGACTGTTACGCGAAAGATTACGCCAATCTGAAAACGTATTCCGACAGGTACCCGACGCCCGACGCGTTGCGTGCGATCACCAAGCAAGGCGAGACCGAAATGGCTCCCTACTGCGGCGTGCGACAATCGACCGAAGGGTCGAAATGGCTCGTAAAGTGTGCGCGCCGCGATGATCCACATCCATTGTATGTCCTTGTCTGGGGTGGTATCGATGATCTGGCGCAGGCGTTGCATGATGCGCCGGACATTCTGCCCAAGTTGCGAGTGTACTGGATCGGCGGGCCGAACAAGAAGTGGAATCCTAATGCCTACCAGTACATCGCTGACCACCATCCCGAGCTATGGATAATCGAGTCCAACTCGACATATCGCGGCTGGTTCACCGGTGGCAATCAGAAAGGACAATGGGGCAACAAAGAATTCGTGACCCAACACATCGCCGGCAAAGGCGCTCTCGGGGCATTTTTTACAACGAAGCTCGGCGGCACTATCAAAATGGGCGACACCCCGTCGGTCGGTTGGCTACTCAAGGGTACGCCCGACGATCCCTCCCAGCCTGGGTGGGGCGGGCGTTATGTGCGGGCGCCGAAGCGTCCCTATGCCCGTTTCGACCGGCTCACCACGAAGGACGACCGTATCGAGGTTTTCGGTATCCTCGAGCTTGTGCTCCCGCTCGTCGATAGCGGACCGGAGAAGCCGGAGTCCCGGCTCGTCGTAGAGAACCAGTCGCTCATCGGTTACACGCCCGGCGACGACACGATGCGGTTCCGCTTCTGCCCGAAAGCCGCGAAGACATACAATTTCACGATCCGCGGCAACGTCGCCGCACTCGATGGGAAGACAGGTGGGATTACGTCCTTTGTTCCGCCGCCGGAAGTCGCACAGCATCCGTCCTCGCAGCTGCCCAACTGGTGGACAGACGATCCATCAGAGGATGTGGCGGAAGGAGAACACCTCGGTGCCAAGACAGTCAGTCGGTGGCGTGAGGAATTTCTCGGCGACTTCGCAACTCGCATGGATCGATGCAAGAGTCCAGTTTCCCCTAATATTAAATACTAAAATACGAGGTGAATCTATGAACAAGAAGCTGGTGTTGGCGGCGATGGCGCTTGGGGTATGTTCGAGTTTTGCGGCGGCGAGGAAGCCTCGTATTATCATCACAAGCGATGCAGAGATTGACGACGAGTGTTCCTTCGTCCGGTGCCTGCTCTATGCCAATGATTTTGATATCGAGGGTATTATCTCAACGAGTTCACAATACCACGCGCATGATCACAGATGGGCCGGGGATGACTGGTATGTGAAATACCTGGATGCCTACACGGAAATCCATCACAATCTGCTTAAACATGACAGTCGCTATCCTACACCGGAGTACCTTAAGTCGATCACGTTCCTCGGAAACGTGGACACGGAGGGTGAAATGAAAAAGGTCACTCCCGGATCGGAACACATTGTCAAGGTTCTCCTGGACGAAACAAACGACCGTCCCATCTGGCTCCAGGTCTGGGGCGGTATGAACACCATCGCCCGTGCCCTGAAAACTATCGAAGAAGACCAC
>CAZIAN010000462.1:0-4170 GCA_964537355.1 uncultured Pirellulales bacterium
CACAAAAGGAAAGGACTTGATATTATGACGGCCCATTACTATTCAAGCTTGAGGGCTAAATTTTGGACAATTTTCACAATGTCAGCCAGAATTTGTGCCATTATTCTTGTTGTTTCGCAGATAGCATTTGCCGCTTCTCAACAGTACGCCGGCGAACAAACTCTGGAGACCATACGCGAAATGGTTGCAAGAAATGAGGATTTGGCCAGCCTTATCAAAATGAATTACGAAGTGACGTACAGTAGAACTGCCCATTCGCAGGAATCCCAAGAAAGTCAAATAGAATCAGGCAGACAACGTGGCCGTCAGTATTCTCACTACAAGTCCGTTTGGGCACAGGATGGGATCAAGCAGTTCTTTGACACTAACTATTATTTCTCTCCAGATGAATCAGAAAGTAGTTCCTCTACACAGATTGTTGATGGTGAGGTGATGAAAAAGAAGTGGAGCAAGAGCAATAATCCTGACCAAATTAATGGCAAGATTGATTACTTTGAAAATTTTCGCTGGTCTGATATTAAACCATCATACTTTAGTTTCCGTCCATTTGAAGGCAAGCACCTACTAAGTGAGATTCTTGTACAAGAGTTCGCCTCGATCCACGATGATACTGAGATGATAGATGGACGAGAGGCCTACGTAATTAATGCAAAAAGGCCAGATACACCCGTTTATTTTGGAAGGATATGGATCGATTGCGAACGTGGTATACCACTTCGCTTCGAGTACTATGATAAAGATCCCGCTGTCGGCCAAGTAAGATTGACGAGTCGAACTGATTCGATAGAAACTCACCAATTGCCAAACGGCGGGTGGATTGCTGTTAAAGGAGTAAGCACTTATTTCTTTTATCCAAACCGAGAGACCTCAATGCATATATTTGTAGATGTAAACAGCGTTACGATTGAAAAAGAGGATATTCCGGATTCATTGTTCACGCTCGAGTTTCCCGAGGGAGCGAGTATCTATAATGCAATCACAGGTATTACTACCAAAGCCGGAAGGGTTGAGGATCGAGAACTCGAAGCAATAATCGATGAAAGTATTGAAGCGTTGGTCCTTGATGCATCACCTGCGATAATGCCTTCCTCTGAGCAAGCCAAGCAGGAAGCGAAAGATTCTCAGCAAGTACCCAACAAACTACCAGTTCATGAGCCGACTCTATCAGAAAATGAAAAAACTACCGGGGCATTAGCGGATGTTAATCCTGATGCTGTGAGAAGTTATTCAATAGTCTGG
The DNA here is from genome assembly GCA_964537355.1 of uncultured Pirellulales bacterium. GTDB lineage: Bacteria > Planctomycetota > Phycisphaerae > Sedimentisphaerales > Anaerobacaceae > NIOZ-UU13. Next base: position 1,240 of record CAZIAN010000462.1, read on the forward strand.
ATTTTATTACCAGCCTTTTTAGCAGCTTTTGCCCTGACAATTCTAATTTTGATGTTTCGCAGCCCATCCAGGAATATAGTCAGGAGGGATGTAAAATGAAAATTAAAAGTTCTGTTCCCCATTCTGTATCAATCTATACGAAGCATTCGTATATCCTAATCTTCATGATTGGTCTCTGTTCGGTTGTTTTGTGTGAAACCACATTACGTGCTAGGACACAGGGTACATCTCATACTAATCTTAGTGATAAGGCCGTGAATTCATGTGGCCCACGGGCGCTTAGGGCTGCGATGTCACTCCTTGGACATTCTATAGACATTACTCGATGTGCTGAACTGGCTGGAACGGATCCTAATGGCACCACCACATTAGCTGGTCTGCAGAATGCGACCCAAGTACTCGAGCAGTCTTGCAAAGGGATGAATTTGACGCCAAATGAACTTGTCTTCATTGGCTGTCCTGCTATCCTGCACGTTTCCCTGCCAAGTGCCAAAGACCACTTTGTTGTATTTACTTCAAGCAATAATGGTTTTTTCGAGCTTATTGATCCTGCACGAGGTCAGCAGAAGAACCTTTACACAGCGGATCAGTTACGCTTAATGTGGAAAGGCGACTGTTTAGTTTTCACAGAGAATCCTTTCATGGCTTCTCTAAAAGCAGGTACATATCGGGTACGAGGTATAATCTCTGTCATCGTTGGGATAACACTTGGAACCTTTGCTGCAATTTCAATGGTCTTCGGCTTATCACGCCACAGTGGCTTTTCATTTGATACTATTACAGTATCAACCCGCAGGTCGGTTGCTTTTGTTCTCGGGACAATTGTTTTCGTCGCAACGGTGATAATGGTTATGGGTATGCGAGCCGCCGGTAACGACTCAACTAAGGCAAAAGGCCCTCAGTTGATCCTTGGAGCGACAGTCCTGAATATTGGCGATTTGGCTTGGGGAAAATCTTTTGTGACTTCTATCTGGATTGGCAATAGAGGTTCAGGCACGCTAAGAATCGATAAAAAGAAAGTGATGACTTCATGTTCTTGTCTTCATGCTACAGTATCGAAGTCAGAGCTCAAGGAAAGTGATAAAGATCAGTTGAGAATCAGGATGGGACCACAAAAACAAATGGGGCCTTTCCAGTACTCCGTGTTTATCCCATCCAATGATCCTCAGCTTGGCAAAGTACTTACGGTCCAAGGCCAAGTCACTGGCCCTGGAAGCATAGTATATCCGCCACGTCTTTACTTTGGGCGCGTTGACGGTGCCGAGGGAGCCAGCAAAAAACTCCTATACATTCTTCGCCGACAGGACATTAAGATTTTGAAAGTAACAAGCGATTTACCGTTTGTGACATGCACGTTTAATAAGCGAAACGCTTCGACGTTCGAAATCAACGTTTCGATGGAAGAACTGCCAAAGCAAGGGCCGTTCAATGGCACAATCAACATCGTCACCAATGATCCGGAAACCGAATACGCGGAAATCGCAGTCCCACTGTCCGGTATTTTTACACCTCAAACCAGAAACGAGTTCTCTGTGCGACTGTCCAATTAGCGATAGCTGTTTTGATTCTGACCGACCACAGAATCTATAGGCTATTCCACACTAATTCGTGCATTAAACTAAAACGATAAAAAAGCCTCCGAAGGTTCTCATTTGCCAATCTCAAAATCCCTCAGACGCTCAGAGTCATTTGACTATCCGCATCCACTCATTTACTAATCTTCTCATCCACATCTCGAAAAAACTGTGCAACTTGTACCTACGCAGGAGGGTATCTGCAGGTATTTTCAGCAAAAAATGATAGTATTTTTGAACAAATTTCAAATTTTCTAAATTTTTTTTTATTATTCCTTCGTAATACCACGGGGGTTACCCCGTGGATGGAAGTATCCGACGAAGTAGGACGGGCTTGCCCGTCCCGTAAAATGCCACGTCCGTAAGGGCGTGGAAATTTACTCTTTTCTTCATAAACACTTAGACTGTTTCACTCATCATAAAATCCACAAATTTTCGTATCAAACATGCAGGTTCCTCTAATTATAGAGGCGTTGTTTTTTTGCCTCCAACGAGTTGTTTTGAATTTGAATCATTTGGATTTGGACATTGTTTTGGATTTCGATATTAGGATTTCGAGTTTATGCGAAATACGCTTTACGCTTCACGAGATACGAGCTATGAGATACGCTCTACGAAATGTTACGTACGAAATTATAAGCGAATTATGCAAAACAAAGCCAATTTCCAATGTTCAGGAATCAACTACGTTTACAAAAGACTTTTTCCCGTCATATGCCCCGGCCGGGTCAAGCCAAAACAATCCAGTACCGTAGATGCGATATCAATTCCACGGGGCTTTTTAGTATTGATTTTGGAATTACTTAACAAAACACCCGGCATAAAAACCGGATCAAAAATATGGTCCCCGGACCATCTTGAGGTATTATCCTCAATCAGCTTGGTTGGCGCTGCCCCGAGAGCAGTTTGCCAGCTAAAGCGATACCCGGGTTTTAGCCCGGCTATCAGGTCCGGACCTTTATCTGTCAATGGGCCGCCATCGTAGATTTTACTGCCCTGGTAAATCCTGTGAACAACCGGGTTGCCATTGTCAGGATCAATAAGCGGCTCGAGTTTTGCAGCTATTTCTCTGCAAAGTTCGTCATATTCGATGCCGCGCTTGACAATGCCACCGCCTTCCCGGCCGTATATATTTATGTAAATACTGGCAAATCCAACTGCGTAAACCTTTGTTTTTTGCCAGATAACGTCTTGAAACAATCCGGAACCTTCTCTATCATCGGATTCTTTCAAATGCATGTATCCGTTTTCAATCAGCCAGCGGTTGAGATGCACCTGACGTCTGAAGCCGGCAAAGCCATGATCCGATACAACGAAAAGAGCGGTCTCATTGTCCACGTTCTCAAGGGTCTTGCAG
>CAZIAN010000463.1:0-4166 GCA_964537355.1 uncultured Pirellulales bacterium
TACTGATCCTTGGCCCCACCCGGGAACTGGTGCTCCAGATTTCCGAGGAAGCCCGTCAGCTCTCCAGGTACTGTTCCATGAAAATTGTTTCCGTGTTCGGCGGCATGGATTACGTAAAGCAGAGAAATCAACTGGCCACAGGTCCGGTCGATATCATCGTAGCTACGCCCGGAAGGTTGCTCGATTTTCAGCGGCGCCACGACATTACCCTGAAAAAGATCGAGGTGCTAGTCATCGACGAATCTGACCGGATGCTCGACATGGGTTTTATCCCGGATGTCCGAAAGATCATCCACGGCACACCGGTAAAAGACAAGCGCCAAACTCTACTCTTCGGTGCAACGCTGAACGAAGGGATCACCCGTCTCGCCTCCCAATGGACCAGTAACCCTGTAACCGTCGAGATCGAACCGGAACAGGTCGCGGTCGACACTGTGGAGCAAATCGTTTACATTGTGATTGCCAGCGAAAAATTTGCACTACTGTTCAACATAATCGATCGGCAGAACCTGGAACGAGTTCTGGTTTTCTGCAACAGGCGCGACGAAGTGAGACGGCTCGCAGAGATGCTGACCCGCTACGGGATCAACTGCTCCGTGCTCTCCGGTGAGGTTCCTCAGAAAAAACGGATTCGCCGTCTTGAGGAATTCAAGACCGGAAAGATCCGGGTTCTGGTGGCAACGGATGTGGCCGGACGTGGCATTCACATAGAGGGCATGGATCATGTCATCAATTTTACGCTGCCCCATGATCCGGAAGATTATGTACATCGGATCGGGCGCACTGGCCGGGCCGGCGCCGCCGGCACTTCGATCAGCTTCGCTGATGAGAAGGACGCATTTTACCTTCCCGGCATAGAGGAGTTCATCGACCGCAAGCTGAGCTGTATCGAGCCGAATGAAAATTGGCTCACCATGCCAAAGCCTGTCTTTGCAAGGAAAAGACGTAGATCCCGTCCCAGAAGGAAATCCTAATATAGTCCATATAGTAAAAGGCCCAATCCTTTTGGATTGGGCCTGGTTTTCAGTGGCTCCCCCGTTTAGACAACTGCAAGAACCTCTCAGATTCATTTCAGTACAAATCTAAGTCACTGAAAACAGTCGCTTCTTTGAATGGTAAAAAGAAAAGTCCTCCAGGTCCCCACCCCTTTTATATCGCCGAGAAGTTCCAAAATCAATTAGAAACCGGATCGGTTAACAAAGCAGATTTAGCCCGTCGTCATGGCATGAGCCGAGCTCGTGTTACCCAAATCATGAACCTTCTCAAGCTCGAACCGGAAATAAGAGAGGAAATCTTAAATATGTCCAATGGTGATCAACGGTATTTCACAGAAAGAAAGCTTCGGAAAATTGCCGGACTTTCATCACCCAAAAAGCAGTTGCAGGTGTTTGAGCATCTAAAATCAGTCATCGAGCAGGAATAGAAAAATGTACCCTAAAATAAAAAGTGCCGTCTATATGTTAGCTTTCATGAATTTTGTCTGACACCGGGAGGGAAAAGGCAAATTTGATGAAATGAGGAAAGTGGTGTGGCTTTTTAATTGACATGGCTAACCATGATGATAAAATTACCAACAATAATTAATATGTATAGGTATTATTGTCATGAAATTTCAAAACATGTATGATTCCAATTCCCGATTCGCCAGAGCAGTTAAAGTTTTTAAAAATCATGGCGGCATCCTTCGAACAGCGCAAGCGCTTAAGGCGGGCATTCATCCTGGAACGCTATATGACATGCGGGACTCGGGGGTACTGGAAGCAATAAGCCGCGGTGTGTTTCGTCTTGCCGATAACCCACCTCTGGACAATCCGGACCTGGTAACCGTTGCTACCCGGGTCCCGAACGGCGTTATCTGCCTGATTTCTGCACTGGCCTTTTACGAACTGACAACCCAAATCCCCCACGAAGTTCATATAGCTCTTTCGCGAGGCGCGGAGGAACCCCGTCTGGATTATCCGCCTATCAGGACCTATCGCTTCACCGGCAAAGCATTTACGGCAGGTGTGAATATTCATGTCCTCGACGGTGTGGGCGTTCGTATTTACAGTCCGGAAAAGACCCTCGCCGATTGTTTCAAGTTCCGGAATAAGATCGGTCTTGATACTGTGATAGAGGCGATCCGTTTTTACCGTGACCGAAGAAGCATCAATGTAGACGATCTCCTACATTATGCCACTGTCTGCCGTGTGAATAAAATCATGCAGCCTTACCTTGAGGCAATCCTATAATGGTTGGAAAAATCAAAAACATCGTCGCTTCAGTACATCAGCGCCTTCTCAACAAATCCAAGGAATCTTTACGCCCATTTAATGAGCTTCTTCAACATTTTGCCATCGAGAGATTCATATACCGGCTTTCCAAAAGTCCTCACACAAGGAGATTCGTTTTAAAAGGAGCCTTGATGTTTTCGGCATGGACTGGATCAATGTCACGTCCAACCATGGACATTGATCTTCTCGGAAGAATCGAGAACCGTCTCGATTCGATTGTGGCTGTTGTCAAAGATGTTTGTGAAATGGAAGTCGAGAATGATGGGCTCGTTTTCCATAAAGATACGGTGTCCGCGGCCAGGATTACCGAAGATGCTGATTACAAAGGTGTTCGAGTCTTACTCCGTGGCAATCTCGGCAGCACCCGGCTCTTTCTACAGGTCGACATCGGCTTCGGCGATGTGATTATCCCGAAACCCGGCAAAGTCAAGTATCCTGTACTTCTTGATTTTCCGCCTCCTGAGCTGGACGGATATACCATGGAAAGCACTATCGCGGAGAAGTTTCAAGCCATGGTGAAGCTCGGTTTGTTAAACAGCCGAATGAAGGATTTCTATGATATCTGGTTTTTGTCCCGCAATTTTGATTTCAAAGGGGAAACGCTAATCGAAGCGATTGAGAAAACGTTTGAGAAGCGAAAAACGCCGGTTATCAGTGAGCCCACAATATTCAATCCTTCGTTCATGATGGACGAGAACAAACAGGCTCAATGGCTTGGATTCATAAATAAAGCAAAGCTTGGCGATGCCCCGGCATCCTTCGAGTATGTTACAGCAGGGATTAAAATCTTCCTGCAGCCAGTATTAGTCTCAATAATCAATAGACAGACGTTCCGGTCATTTTGGGCCGCGCCAGGCAGCTGGCGCACATAGGCCACTTGAATCATTATTTCAAACAGTCATTTTGGGTATTTAAATAATGGATTACAGGAATCTACTCGAAAAATATAATGACTTGTTAGAAGAAGTAAATCGATTAACAGAAGAAAACATTCAATTGAAAGCTCAACTTGGACTGACGAAATCAGAGTCACCCCAGAATAATGCCTTAACCATAAAATCTGAGATCAATTACCGTGACGACGAATCAACTGGCGGTGCCTCATTTTTAAATGTAAACAACACATCGGATTCCATCTCAAAGATCAAACTGTTCATGTCGCTCTTCAAGGGTCGTGATGATGTATATGCGAAGCAGTGGGAAAACAAAAAGAAAGCAACATCGGGGTATTCACCGGTTTGTTTGAATCAATGGGAGGTGGGGTTGTGCGGCAAGCCGAAGATTCCTTGCACGAAGTGCACCAATAAATTTTATGCTGTTTTGGATGAACATGTCATAGAAGACCATTTGAGAGGGGGTATCGTAGCCGGCATCTATCCAATGCTACCGGATGAAACATGCTATTTTTTGGCAATGGATTTTGATGAAGCAGACTGGCAAATCGATATCTCAATGGTGAGAGAGGTTTGCACCGAGTTTAATATCCCTGTCGCTGTGGAGCGATCACAATCCGGTAATGGCGGACATGTATGGTTCTTCTTCGAAAATCGGATATCCGCTGCATTGGCCAGAAAGTTCGGCACCGCCCTGGTGACTTTTTCCATGAACAGAAGACATGAAATCCGTTTCAAATCGTACGACAGATTGTTCCCCAACCAGGACACCATGCCCAAAGGCGGTTTTGGAAATCTGATTGCATTGCCCTTTCAAAAATCGGCGAGAAAAAACAACAATAGCGAATTTGTTGATGAAACCTTTGAATCCTACTGTGATCAATGGGCGTTTTTATCATCGATACAAAAGATTTCTGAAGATCGTATTGAAAGCCTTATATCGGATCTTTGTCATGGTCATGAACTGGGGATTTTAAAAATCGATGAAGAAGAACCGCAA
>CAZIAN010000464.1:0-4153 GCA_964537355.1 uncultured Pirellulales bacterium
CTTTGTATCAGCCATTTAAGAAAACGAAGATATAGAAAGGCAAATTCTCTTGATTCAGAAAACTGTCCGGAAATGCCAGCCGCTACAGACTGCTTTTCGCCGGAAGTCGTGGCCGGAAGGAATGAACTCAAAGACAAAGTCTGGCAGGCAATCAGCAAGCTGGATGATAAACATCGAGAAGTAATTATATTACGACACTTTCAAAATATGTCATACGAACAAATCGCTGAGGCCCTTTATTGCAATAAAGGTACGATTACGAGCAGGTTGTACTACGCACGTAAAAGGCTGGAAGAATTATTGAGTACAGGGAAAGGAGGTAGCATAAATGACATGCCATGATTATAAAGACTTAATGATGGGCTACCTGGACAATGAATTGAGTAACGAACAGAAACGTCAATTCGAAGAGCATTTGACCGGATGCTCCGAATGTAAGGCCGAGCTGAAAGAGTTCAGGAAACTTAAAGCTATTACCGATGAGGTGACGCTGGTCGAGCCCGAGGACAAAATATGGCAGGACTACTGGAGCGGCGTTTATAACCGAATCGAGCGTAGTGTCGGCTGGATTGTCTTTTCGGTGGCAGCTATACTCCTGACAATATACGGGGGATTCAAGCTGATAGAAGAGATGATTAAAGACCCTAATATAGAAACAATGTTAAAAGTCGGTCTGCTGGCACTTATAGCCGGCCTGGCGATTCTGCTGGTTTCAGTGTTGCGGGAGAGGCTTCACTTCTGGCAAAAAGACCGTTATAGAAATGTAAGGAGGTAAGACAATGCTTTTATCTACAACACACACAATTACGGGGAAGAAGATTACCAAGCAACTGGGACTTGCCAAAGGCAATACCATTCGAGCCCGGCACATCGGCAGAGACATTGTGGCAATACTGCGGCATATAGTAGGAGGCGAGATAACCGATTATACCAAGATGATGGGCGAGTCACGTGAACAGGCCCTCGACAGGATGATAGAAGACGCCCAAAAATTAGGCGCCAATGCGATTGTGGGAGTGAGCTTTACTACGCAGATGGTAATGGCAGGGGCATCTGAGATTCTGGCTTATGGCACAGCGGTAGTGGTTGAGTGAGATTTTTTACGTTCAGCAATTATCCTTGTTTGTGATTGTTACGAAAGGAAGCCAAAATGGATACGATTAAAGATTTTCTAAGGCCGGAAATAATATGGTTTCTGACAGGGCTTGTAATGCTCATTTTAGAATTTGCGCTGCCCGGATTAATCATCGCTTTCTTCGGTGTCGGGGCCTGGATAGTCGCTCTTGTCTGCCTCATTACCGACATCGAGCTCAATACTCAATTGATAATATTTATAATTTGTTCGGTGCTGTCACTGTTATGCCTGCGGAAATGGCTTAAAGGAATATTTTTGGGGCACATCGGCTCTAAACAGAACCTGAAGGAGAACCTTGATGAATTCATAGGTCAAAAAGCAGTTGTGAAAGAAAAAATCGTACCGAAAGCCGGCGGAAAGGTGGAATTTCACGGGACCAACTGGCTCGCCCAGGCAGATGAGGAAATCGCAGAAGGAGCCATGGTTCAAATTATCAGCAAGGACAATATTACACTTAAGGTCAAAACATTTTAATAGGAAAGGAGCAAGTCATGTTAGCAAATGTAAACCCGGCCGTATTGACAATTATTCTCGTAGGTATATTACTATTTGCGTTGATTGTCTTTTTCAAGACTATAAGGATTGTGCCCCAAAAAATGGCGTTTATAGTCGAACGACTCGGCAAATACTCGACAACGCTCGAAGCAGGTTTTCATATACTTGTGCCGTTTCTCGATAAAGTTTCATACAAACACACCTTAAAAGAGCAGGCGGTCGACGTTGCGCCGCAACAGTGTATCACAAAGGACAACATCGCGGTTGAGGTTGACGGCATCTTGTATATGCAGGTTGTGGACCCCAAAAAAGCCTCATACGGAATAAACAATTACCAGTTCGCATCCGCGCAATTAGCTCAGACCACTATGAGGAGCGTAATGGGTAAGCTCGAGCTGGATAAGACCTTCGAAGAGAGAGAGACGATAAACAGCGCGATTGTCGATGCCGTGGACAAAGCCTCGGACCCATGGGGGGTAAAGGTAACAAGATATGAAGTTAAGAATATCCTGCCGCCACAAAGCATCAAAGATGCGATGGAAAAGCAGATGCGGGCTGAGCGTGAGAAAAGGGCGACCATTGCCGAATCGGAAGGTGACAGACAGGCAAAAATTAACCGAGCCGAGGGCGAGAAGCAACAAATGATTGCTCAGTCCGAGGGTGAGAAACAAAAGCGTATAAACGAGGCTGAAGGTCGAGCTATCGAAATCTTAAAAGTTGCCGAAGCAACGGCTAACGGTATCAGGGAAATCGCCTCTTCGATAAATGAAAAAGGCGGAGTTAACGCAGTAAACCTGCGCATCGCCGAACAATACCTGAACGAATTCGGCAAACTTGCAAAGACCAACAACTCGATAATAATACCTTCGAACCTTTCCGATATTGCAGGGGTGATTAAATCGGCCGCCTCTGTAATCAAAGACCAGACCGAAGTAAAGGGCCAAATAGGATAAATTCCCGGATGGACTAAAGAGTGATGCTAATTCTTTTTGGAGAACATTTGAATGACAATCCGGACTTCTCTATTCCTGCACGAAGAGGTCATGCTTTTGGCCTTGCGTGATGAAGAAGGTACTATCGCATCGGGTACAATGTACCAGTATGCAATCGGGGCGGCAATACTGGCCGAGCTATTGTTAAACCAGCGTATTGCTTTAGATGAATCCAGAAAGAAAAAGCTTATCAATCTTATTAGCTCAACACCTCTGGATGAACCCTTAATTGACCAATGCCTTGAAAAAATCGGTAATGCTAAAAGACGTGCATCGCTTGAGACCTGGGTGTCACGGTTTGCCGGCGTAAAGAACCTTAAACATCGCGTAGCCCAGCAACTGTGCGAACGCGACATTCTTAGGGCCACAGAAGACAAAATTTTGCTGCTGTTCACACGAAAGATATATCCAGAACTCAACCCGGTACCAGAAAGGAGATTAATTGAACGGCTCAGACAGGCCATATTCACGGACAGCAGAGATGTTGATCCCCGAACCGTTGTTCTGGTATCTCTGGCCGAGGGTACCGGTCTTCTGAAAGTAGTCTTCGATAAAAAGGAACTGAAAGGCCGTAAAGCCCGGATTAAAGAAATCAGCAACGGTGAAATAACGGGAAAGGCCGCGAAAGAAGCTATAGCAGCTATGCAGGCGGCTGTTATGGTGGCCGTGATCATGCCTGCTGTTATGACTACAACTATAAGCCATTAAAATTTCTGCGAAACTTCATGAATATGGTGGTTGTTTACAAGGCTAATCCCGAGTCGGTGCAGACCGTGCTCGGGCTTCTTCGGAAGGAAGGATTCAATCCGACAACGCTGGAGAATCCGAGTTCAGCGGCAGTTCTAAGCGGAGCCGGAAAAGCAACATACTTAATCAGTATTACGGTACCGAGGGAGGAAGCCGAAGGAGCCAATTCGGTTCTGAGAAAATGGGAAAAGGCTTGGCAGTCGGAAGTCAAACAAACAACAGGAAAACTCGCCGGACCATTACTGTTCTCGGCAATGGTTGTTGCAGTGCTTGCCATTATTTTTCTTTTTATGGGTATTCTTTGGGATAATGTGGCTTTACTTTTCGTAATCTGGCTTGTAGTCTTTGCATTACTGGCAAAAGTTGTAAAAAAATATTAAACCAGAGAGCAAAAACAGCAAGTCAGGGATAAGACTGCTAAGGTAAAGAAAATGGTCGGTATCATATCGAAGCCTGATACGCAGGAGAAATTAGAGATTCTCAGCGCCGATGCGCAGTATGATTTGGCGTGTGCGTGCAGTACGAGTAAGGACCAAAGCCGAAAGCGAAGCGGTGACGGCAAATGGATATATCCCGTAACGCTTCCAAGCGGAGGAAAGAGCCCCCTATTTAAGACACTGATGTCAAATGTTTGTACGAATGACTGCAAATACTGTCCTCTTCGAGAGCAAATGGACGTCCGCCGGTGCAGTCTCGGGCCGGAGGAGACAGCTAAGGTATTTCTGGATTATTACAATCAGCGAAAGGTTTTTGGGCTGTTTTTAAGTTCGGGTGTTTTAAGTTC
>CAZIAN010000465.1:0-4150 GCA_964537355.1 uncultured Pirellulales bacterium
AATCCATATTGCAAAAAGACTGGATCGTCCACTGTAAACCGGCCGTCCATGGCACTCGTACAGTCCTTAATTATCTGGCACGCTACATTCATCGTGTCGCCATCGCCAACAGCCGAATCCTTTCTGTCGACAATGGTAATGTGACTTTTCGGTATAAGGATTTCAAACGTCACCTGAAAATCAGGGTGTTTTCCAGATACTGAAAGAGGTGACTTTGATGCGGGAGATAAACAAGGCTTGACTGTCTATATAAAAAACGACTTAAGGTTTTTGCAATGTGAAGAAGGTTTTGGTATTATGGCCTAATCGGAATGCCTGGCCTTGTAACCGGGCTTTTAATACCGGAAATATGAGGCAGAAAGATCTGCCTTCAGGCTAAAGGAGGTCATGAAATGATGTATATAGTACAACTCGGTCAAAAGACAAGCGAATCGGCAATCATGAAGAAAATATTAATTGTATCTACGATTCAGTTTGTAGTGTTCGCCTGTGCCTTGATTCCGGCTCAGGCGCAAGGGGCCACAGTACGCGTTAATCTCAATCAAACGGGTGAGCCCATTTCCAAATATATCTACGGCCAGTTCATCGAGCATTTAGGCCGGTGTATTTATGGAGGCATATGGGCGGAGATGCTGGAGGACCGGAAGTTTTATTACCCAGTTGACGGGCAGGCCCCGGCGTGGACTATGTATAAACCTGGTATGAGGTCCTATGATGGCGAAGGTCACCCTTATGAGTTGTTGACCAGCTCACCCTGGATGATTATCGGTGAGAAGAAGGCCGTATCAATGATGACGGAAAATTCTTACGTGGGTGAATACACACCGAGAATCACTTTGTCCGGAAACAGACAGCCGGCCGGCTTGTTTCAGGAACGTCTGGGAATTCTCGAAGGCAAAGAATATACAGGTCGCATCATACTGGCGGGCAATCCACAAGCTGCGCCCATTGAAGTAAGTCTCGTATGGGGTAGTGGAGCGAGTGACCGCGAGACAGTGATGATTGATAATATCGGAAAAACATACACAAAGTTTCCGTTACGTTTTACGGCCAAAAGCTCAACTGATAATGGTCGTCTGGAGATTGTAAGCAGAGGCAAAGGGTACTTTATGATTGGCACCGTCTCGCTCATGCCTGCGGATAATATCCTTGGATGGCGTGCCGATACGGTGGCACTTCTGAAGCAGCTTAATTCACCGGTTTATCGCTGGCCGGGCGGCAATTTTGTCAGTGGTTACAATTGGAAGGATGGTATTGGCGATCCGGACAGGCGTCCTCCTCGTAAAAATCCAGCGTGGAAGGGCATAGAACATAATGATGTCGGTATCCATGAATTTCTGGAGCTATGCAGTGAAATCAATACCGAAGCCTACATTGCCGTGAACACCGGACTGGGAGACGCTAAGGCGGCAGCCGAAGAAATTGAGTATGTCAATGGCGGCCCGGATACGCCTATGGGCAGGATGCGGGCCCAAAAAGGCCATTCCCAACCATTCGGTGTCAAATGGTGGGCCATCGGTAATGAAATGTACGGCAACTGGCAGCTTGGCCACATGCCGCTTGAAGAATATATGAAAAAGCACAATAGCGTGGTTGACGCAATGCGCCGGGTGGATCACGCATTCAAGCCCATTGCGGTTGGGGCCCGGGGACGCTGGAGCGAACAAATACTCACCCAATGTGCCGACCACATGAATCTTATCAGCGAGCACCTTTACTGGCAGGACAGAGACGATGTGGTTTCACATGTAAGGCAGATTTCCGACAGAATCCGTGATGTGGCCGAAGCTCATCGTGGGTATCGCAAGACAATTGCCTCGCTCGCAGGCAAAGACATCCGTATTGCCATGGACGAGTGGAATTACTGGTATGGTCCGAATGAATATGGAGAGCTGGGCGTCCGGTACTTTCTTCAGGATGGCCTTGGAATTGCGGTTGGCCTGCATGAGTTCTTCCGTAATAGCGATATTTATTTCATGGCCAACTACGCACAGACCGTCAATGTTATTGGTGCCATTAAAACAACAAAAACTCAGGCCGAATTCGAAACCACAGGGCTTATGTTAAAGCTCTACCGTGAACGTTTCGGCGAAATACCGATTACGGTAAGCGGCGATTTCAAACCGCTCGACGTTGCCGCCGCCTTGTCGCCCAATCGTGACGTTTTGACCGTTGCCGTTGTCAATCCGCTTCAACAATCTCAATCCCTTGATTTAAAATTGACTGGTGGGGAGCTGACCGGAAGGGGGCAAAAGTGGACTTTTACAGGCCCGAACAAATGGTCATACAACGCGCCGGGAAAGTCGCATCAGGTGGAAATCATTCCTTCCTCATTCACAGGAGTTTTTGACCGGCTGGAAGCTGTCCCATTGAGTGTAACTCTTTACTCATTTTTCCTGCGATAATCCTTTAGGCATATTGATTAAAGCGCAGATATTTTTGGTTTTAGATTAGATCTTGGTGTGTAGGAGTACTGTTGATGAGACCATATTGGAAATGTCGGCTGACTCAAATTGTCACAACTGAAATGGCGAAACTATACGCAACGTTGGTCTTTGCCGGCTCCGGACGTTTTTGTTTAGACATATTGGTTACAGTCCTCGCGATTACTGTACTTCTCGGTACCAGAGCTGACGCTAATGTCCTGGAAAAAGCTGCAATTCCTGCCTTTCCAGGTGCCGAAGGTGCAGCAGCATTTACACCCGGAGGCCGTGGTGGAAAAGTTCTCGAGGTGACCAACCTCAATGATGACGGCTCCGGGAGCCTACGTGAAGCCATTGAAGCAGAAGGGCCGCGTATCGTAATCTTCCGTATCTCAGGTATTATCACACTGAAGAAACTTCTTACAATCTCCAACCCATATATAACAATTGCCGGCCAGACCGCTCCCGGCGATGGCATTTGCATACGTGGCCAGACAACCGAAATTAATACTCATGATGTGATATTGTGTTATCTGCGTTTTCGTCGCGGCAATATAAAAGACCGCAACGATGCGCTGGGAGGTTACCCTGTGGGCAATATTATTGTGGACCATTGCTCCGCAAGTTGGGGATTGGATGAAAATCTCTCCCTTTATCGGTATATGAAGAAAATGCCCAATGGCCCGGACAAGAAAATGCCCGTCGAAAATTTGACCATTCAATGGTGCATATCCAGCGAGGCTCTCGATTTGAACAACCATGCCTTCGGTGCTACCTGGGGCGGGAAGAACTGCTCATTCCACCACAATCTGTTTGCGTGCAACACTGGCAGGAATCCCAGCATTGGCTGGGGGGACCATTTTGATTTCCGTAACAATGTTCTTTTTAACTGGCGGCATCGTACCGTCGATGGGGGCGACGCAAGTTCCATGGTCAATATCGTAGCCAATTACTATAAACCGGGTCCCGCTGTTAATGAAGGTGCAGTTCGCTACCGCATCTGCAGACCTCAACACCTTGACATGTACAGCGAGGCACAGCGTGAAGGTAAATGGTACGTGACGGATAATTTTGTTGTTGGCAACTCAAAAGTCTCTGCCGACAACTGGGATGGCGGCGTACAATTTGATGACGTGGAGACGGAAGCGGAGATTAAAACCCTCATCAAGAAAGTACATGCGGCTACTCCCGCGCCGGCACCACCTATCGCCGAGCAATCCGCTGTGCAGGCTTATAAAATCGTTCTGGCAAGGGCCGGCGCCACTCTGCCAAAGCGCGACTCTGTTGACAAACGCATCATCAACATCGTTCGCACCGGCAAACCCACTTTCAAAAATGGTATTATCGATATTCCCTCTGATGTTGGTGGTTGGCCGCAATATAAGTCCTCGCTTGCGCCTGCCGACAGCGACCATGACGGAATGCCGGATAAATGGGAAAAGAAATTTTCTCTGAAATGGAACGATCCGTCTGATGCTGCCAAAGACTCCGATAGTGATGGCTACACGAATGTCGAGGAATGGCTTAACGGTACTGATCCAACCCGGTATGTGGATTACAGCAAGCCTGAAAACAACATTGATACTGCATGTGTTGAACAAAGACAGCAAGATTCAATGTTTGTTCTTGATGCAGGTGCTTTTAAATATCACGTTGATTTTTTCAACACGATGGAGCCGGAAAACATCGTTAATTACATCTCGAATAAACAATCGTGGGCGTGGATG
>CAZIAN010000466.1:0-4148 GCA_964537355.1 uncultured Pirellulales bacterium
TATGTGATGGTTTTTACGAAACGGACAGGGATGCCTTCAGAGCGATGGTACAGGACGCGCAGTATAGGTGTCAAATTTGTGGACGCACAGCCAAGAGCGAGAAGAATCTTTGCGATCCTGTCGCTCTGTAGATGACGGTTCGCGGTGATCTGCCGCCTTTTTGACGTCCCATCGGCGAGTGACGCGGTGCAGCCTGCCCTTGCAACAAGGTTTAACGTATTCTCCCGACCCGCAGACCTCGCTGAAATAGTAACTATCCGGCCGGATTTTTTTGAAAAAATTATGTAACACTTCTGGTTTGCTACCGTCTTATATATTAGGATTACTGATTCAGGGCGGTTGCTGAGATTTAGATGAAATTACGTTGCTATGAGGCTTGACGTTTGCGGGAGAGTTTCTGTGAAGTGTAAATGGGAAATTACAGCTTATAAGCGTTTAATTGGGAACCGCCGCATAAATAGGGCCATCCGCCCAAATATTAGAATAAAAAAAAATTGAAACATGTCAGCTTGGCTGGGATTATAGAGATAGGCAGCCAATGACAAAAGAACTGAATATCCAGGCAATCCAGCAGGCACAGGCCGGAAATATGCAGAGTCTTTCGGCAGTGGCCGAACAGGTCCGGCAGAAGGTCGGGACGTATATCTACCGTCTTACCCTGGACTACCATCTTACCCAGGATCTAACTCAGGAGACGGTCCTGGAGATGATCAAAGCCCTTCCTCAACTTGAGGTGCATCATGTCAGTGGTTTCTGGGGCTGGATTTTCCGCACCGCCCTCGGCAAGGTACAGCACCACTTCCGGCTCCAGGGTGCCCGGCGTCTGGCCCAGAAAACGACTTCAGACGACTTCGTTTTGGAGTGCCAGGCAGGCGATGACAACAATCCCATGAACGCTCTGGTTAGTGAAGAGATCCGGAAAACGGTGCTGAGCGCCTTGCAGGCTATTAAGATCAAATACCGCAATATTCTGATCCTGCGCTGCTTCGAGAACCTGTCCTATGGCCAGATTGCCGGGATAATGGGCGGCAGTGAAGTCAGGTCCCGATTGTTGTTCTTCCGGGCTAAACATTCCCTAAAGAACCAACTGGAACGGCACGGTTTTAAACGTGACCACCTGCTGGCCGCCCTGACCATTTTTGCCGGTCTGACCCTGCGAAACGGGAAAGAGGCAGCAGCCGGAGAAGTCGTTTTGGCCAGTTCTCTGGAAACGGAATTAGGCATTGGCCTGGCGAGTCTAATCACCGCTAAAACGGTGATAACCGCAGCCTGTGTATTGTGTGTAGCCGGTTTCACGGTCAGTATGATCAAACCTGGTTCATCTAATACAACCAGGCCAACCAGTCAGGAGCTTTACAGCCACCTGTATCCACTGTTGGATCTTGAGGAATTTGTGTTCCCATCCCGCGTGATCGACGCCAACGATCCCGATAAAGACGGACTTCTGATTGTAGAACAGACCTCTCCTGAGTCATCGCGTGAGTCATCGCGGCACCGACTCGAAGCGGATCAAATCACTATCGATCTGGCAAACCAGCCTCGCTTTGGACCTGCGCTGCCCAAAGGCCATTGGATTGAACTCGGCTTTGACGGACCGATTCGTGATGGTTCCGGGCCTGATCTGCTGCTGAGGATGCAGGGCTGTCGCAGCCTCTTTCGGGTTTTTTTGACTGATGGCGCCGGTAGGTTATTCGAGCTGCGCCGGCCCCTGTGTCTGCGCATGGGTGTCTGCAGGAGAGAACATATCATCGACTACGATCTGGATGGACTAGAACTGCCCTTTGAACCGCGTGGGGTGCGTCTGTTAGGCGCCATCAACTGGGGGCCCTATGGTGGTATTAGATTTTATTCAGTGCAGGCACGAATCCGGAAGCCTGAACCATCACAGCCTTAACCAATCAATAAACATCCCTAAAATAAACACCTGCTTTCTCTGAAACAAATCTCTTTTTGCGGGATGATCATATTAGAGCCCAGATGTTTAGCTCTCGTGAAGAGAGATTATGTATGAGGCAAAAAAACAACTCATTTTATTCCATTTTATCAGGAGATAAATCATGACTATGAAAAAAGAAGGGCGGCTGGCTTTAGTGTGTTTTTTGGTGTTCTTGTGCACGTGCGTTAAGGCCGCTGAGGAGTTAGAAATGGCCTGGATGAAAAAGGTGTCCTTACAGAATGCAACTGTTGCTGCTGTGGTTGGGGATGTTTCCGGGTGTACCTTCGTTACAGGCGATACATCCGAAAATTTTGGCCCGGGATATCCAAATCTCGGAAAAAGAGATGCCTACCTGAGTAAATACAACCCGGATGGTGAGCTGATGTGGATATACCCATTGGGAACAGAGGATTCTGATTACGGTACCTGTCTAACGGTCGATGCTGAAGGCAACTGTTTCGTAGGCGGCCAAACCAATGGCTCACTTGCTCCGAACCTGATCGAAGATACCGGAGATACACAACAGGATGCCTTTGTGGCCAAGATTTCTTCTGAGGGTACCTGTGTGTGGATTCGACAGTTCGGAAGTGCACAGTCTGACGGCGCCTGCCGGGTCCAGCTGGATCGGAACGGCAACTGCTATGTGGCCGGGAATACAACCTGCTGGATAGTCAGCGATGAGAGCAATGACCGCGGTTTCGCCATAGAGGACTATATGAGTGAATGTCCCTTTGTGGCCAAGTTTGATTCAAACGGCCAACTGGTCTGGTTCAATCAAGTCAGTGAGCCTTATGCGAACACCGGACTGGGTGTGGGCGTGGATCCCAACGGAACCGTCGCTCTGGTGGGCGAGCCTGGATATGTCGCCAGCTTTGACGCCAATGGGGTCCTCCTTGAAACGTTTCCCCTGGAGCATCAATTTGACAGTCTAATGAATGCCTGTGTCGATGACCTTGGGCACGTTTACCTGGTCGGAAGGGAAAACGGTTGGACCTCAACGGTCATTCAATACAACCTCAAGGGCCAGGAGGTTTGGTCGAGTCGTTTTCTGGAAAACGGTTGGTGTAATACAAAGTCCATTGTTCTCTGCCTGGATGGATCACACGATATGGTCACCGTTGGATGTCAAGGGGGACCGTCCGGGGGGACGGCTTGTCAGACCTTTTTGCGTCGTTACTCACAAAGCGGGGACCTAATGTCGATTTTCGGTTCCCCTGAGGGCTACTGTGGTGCGATAGCCGGGGCCGATAGTCTCCATGGCGCCTATGCCATATCGGGTCTCCAGGGTAGCGGTAACCACACGAATATTTTTAAAGTGCAAAGCCTGTTGACGATTGCCGGCTCACAATACATGGAAGCAGAAAGTGCTGATTTCCAGGGGGCTTCGATAGAGACCACTCAACCCGACTATTCAGGACAGGGTTATATTCACCTGTCTGGTGATGACTGCTCTGTAGCGTGGGAAACCGATGTCACGAAAGCCGGAATCAGGACAGCTTATATGCGATATATGAACCTCAATCCGCAATCCGTTTTTGCTGTACCGATATTCAACGGCAAAGGTGGAGGTAGAAAAAAAATCACTATTGAATTGCCCCCCACCGGGGATCAGCATGCCTGGTCTATTGTCCGTTACGATCTGAATTTACGGTTAGGTGCCAATACATTCATGATTGTTCCGGAGGCCGACACAATCCAACAAGGCCTTTATCTGGACACCTTGGAGATTGTCAAGCCAGGGGGTAATATCGCATTGGGTAAAACCCTTGTGTGCTCAGACGAAACCCAAGACAATCCCGCAGGTGCTGCATTGGATGGGAAACTGAATACAGCATGGCAGGTTCAGACCTATCCCCAGTGGGTCGAAATCGACCTGGGCCATGTGTATCCAATCGATCAAACAGCACTTTTCTGTGAAGGGGCCGGGTCCTGTCAATTCATCATTGAAGCCAGGGCAACCCTCGACGATCCTTACCAACTCCTGGTTGACAACAGCACCAACATAGCGCCTGCAAGCCTTATGAAACCTTTGCAGGACACATTCCCAATCACGGACATTCGCTATTTACGATTAACCGTAACAGGAGATGCCATGCACAGTGTGAGTATCAATGAGGTATGTTTGAGTATCCGTTAGGAGATTTATTATTAAGCAAAGAAGGAACACCCTATATTGCATTCTGGTCTTGGTTTGGGCTGGATGTTTTCCGGC
>CAZIAN010000467.1:0-1793 GCA_964537355.1 uncultured Pirellulales bacterium
TCCGGCCGACTCTCCTTGATATGCTTCAGATGGCCCAGATGCGAAATAGCCCGCTGCTCCGCGTGCTCGCGGACCGAACAGGTATTTATTAAAACGACGTTAGCCCCTGCGGCACTGTCAGTCAGGCTGAAACCCGAACTTTTCAGCGCAGAAGTAACCAGCGCGGTATCCAGCTTATTCATCTGACACCCATAGGAACGTATATAAACTTTAGCGCTCATGTTAATTTTTTTTGGCTACGACTATGCCGAATTCCTTATAGCGTGGTAATTTTTTAACGTTTACGCTGTCGAATCCTGCTTTTCTGCAGAGCTCAGCCCACTGTTTAAGGCTTATACAATATTCACCATCATTAAAAATGTGCTTTTTGGCATTATCGTACATTCTAATAAACGCCTCTTTGCCTACGTTTTTCATGGCACAAATCCATTCCTGCTCAAGGACTTTCAGGATTCGTTTAAGCCTGTTGATGTCGTTGTGTTTTCCCGAAGTATCCATATCAATCTCACCTATGATAAAGACACCTTTTGGCTTAAGAATTTTATATACCTTCTTCATAAGCCTGGTTTTGTTTTTAAGATGATGCAGGGTAACTGAGGAAACAACTTTATCGAAAGTTTCTTTTTCGAAATTCAGTTCATTTGCGTCCATCATCTTACAGGTAATTTTCGATGCCAGTTTTAGCCGCTCTATTTTATCCTGGAAAATGGCCATCATTTCTTTTGAGTTGTCAATTCCGGTTATTCCACAATCACCTTTTTGTAATAGTTTCAGACTAAGAAGCCCTGTTCCACACCCGATATCGAGTACCTTATCGCCACTTCTGATTACGCTATTTTTTGCCATCATCGATAATAAATCAGTGTGAAAACCGATTTTTCCCAAAGTGTTATCATATTCATTTGACCAGTTGCCGAACCAGTCTTTGGTCACGTTTTTACGGCTGTGCTTTCCTTGTGTTTTCATAAATGTCCATCCTTAATATTTCCATCGTTCTGCGGAATCACAAATTTACAAAGCAGAAGTAAAAGGTTCAGTCTATAAAATCTGAAGTTAAAAATCAAATATCAGGTTATTCATCTTTAGTCCCCAGCTCATCAAAGTTATAAATTGCCGGTTAAGTTTTCACTGGAGGTCTTTTTGGCGGTTTGTCATATCAGGCCGAACGGGCATTAATCTTTACAACGTGTCTTATTGTTTTTCTTTTACGAATATCAGCATTATCGTTGAAGTAATTGTCAATCCCAGTGAAAGGAACAATGGTGTAAACATGCCGGTCTTGTCCCAGAGCAATCCTGCCGTAATCGAGGCCGGAAGAGCACACAGCCCGGTCACCATTTGGAATCCGCCTATGCAGCTCGCCCGGTATTCAGCGGGCGCCAACTCGGCGACGAACGTTTTCTGTACGGGGTCTATCGCTGCTTTGTGCAGGCCGTATAAGACAAAAGCCAGAAAAACAGATGCATGACTTTGAAATAACATAAAGCATAAGCAGACCATGCCCCAGAGGATGTACGATAGAACCAAAACGGATTTTCTTCCTACCTTGTCCGAGAGTCTTCCGAACGGCAGGGAGAACAAGGCGGCAGCCGCGGTAAATACAAGATACAGAACCGGAATGAAAGACGCATTGAATCCCAGGGTCTTTGCATAAATAAGCAGGAAGGAGTAGCTAAAAGAGCCCAGGGCAAAAAGAACACTTAGAAAAAGAAACAGCTTGAAATTACTATCCAGGTCTTTCAGAGCAAGCCCTTTATATATCTTTACATGATCGTTTCTTTTCTCTTTTATCA
>CAZIAN010000467.1:1893-4127 GCA_964537355.1 uncultured Pirellulales bacterium
TTATTCTGTCTGATAGGTAGCCTGATACCATCTGGGATATGGCGACAAGGGCTTCTCCGAGGCCGTCAAGAAAGCCGAGGGCTGCCATGTTTGCGTTCAGAACAGTTGTGACGAATAACGGCCAGACCGGATAAATCATGTCAGAGCCCATGTCGTTCAAGAACGAAGCACATGCGAATATTCTGATAGTGTTTTTCTTGTCTTTGGATTCCATATTGCCAGGCAGGTATATAACACTTTCATCCTCTCAAATCAACCTCTTCCATCATCCGGCAGTGAGCGGTTTAGTTTTCGCTGGAGGTCTTTTAGCCGGTTTGTTTCATCGAAGCCCATGAAGATAATTGGAAATGCGGTCTTGTTGTGCATTAAAGGTTCATCCATATCGACCCATTTTTTACAGTAATCGCCATCGGGAGTACCGGGAATCGGTGAAAAGTCGGCCAGCATTCCGCGGATACCGAGGCTATTGACAAAATGCATCGAGGTTTCAAGCTGTTGAGTTTCAATATGAGGATGGCCGAGAATTTGATAAGCCGTGATGTTTGCCGGTTCTGCGCCTGCGGATTTAAGATGCTCTACGGCTTTTGCAAGCTCGTCTGAAAAGACTTTCGAGCCGGTGCGTTTCTGCCATTGCTGAGAAGCGCTTTCAAAACCTAAATAGAAGGTCTTAAATCCTGCCCTAACCATAAGCTCTGCCAGCTCTTCGGTGATGAAGCGGGCGTTAAGAGCGTTCGGGCTGTGGAAATTTACATTTATGTCGTGATTGACAACCTCAGTTAAAAATGGAGCCAAAACCTTATCGGCATCGAACAGCAAAGCATCGTCATAGAAGGCGATATTTTTAACTCCAAGACTGCATAACAGCTTTAGCTCAGCCAAAGAGTGTTCCAGCGGCCTTGGTTTGAATCGGCTGTAAACCTTCGGAACCGAACAGTAAGTGCACTTAAAGGGGCAGCCTTCGGTGAGCTTGAGCACGCCAGCACTCAGCTTCTCATACGCCTCCCACAGAGCCGGCTGGTCAGGGTCGGGATTGATTCGGAGATACTCCCAGAGCGGCTCAAGGTTAGTGCCATGTACTAAAAAATCCGCCCCTGATTTTTCTGCGTGGTTACTGCAGAGGGTTACATAATTGCCGCCTAAAATAATTTTAGCCTTGGGCTGGGCTTTGCGAATATCTTCGATGACTTCCCAGACACCTTTGTACCAGTAGGTCATTGTCGTCTGGATAAAAACGAAATCGAAGGGTGCCTCCTTTGTAAGAAAGTCCTGGAAAATATTGCGGGGCAGGCCGAACCGCCGAAAGTATCTCGGGATTGATTCAAGAGGATTTGGATTCGGGATCTTTTGGGAATAAAATCTGCCTCGATTCCATCGGTCGGATTCGAGCTGCTTTTGTTTCGCTGCAAACGGATGCAGCCTGTCCATATAATCGAAAAGCTTAAAATCCGCGTTGCCTCGCAGCTTTCCTGCAGCGCTCAGCATACCATAGGGCTTAAGCCAGAAATCGTATGCAGCGAAGTCATATATAGGCGGATTTACGAGCAGAATTCTCGGTGTCATAATGTGAATGGTTATTCCTGTACAAGATTAGTTACTGCAACTGCCATCTGGTGAATCGATCCATGATAAAGTTCATTTTACGGCTAATCAAGTTCTAACTTTGTTAAAAAAACAGTTTTGATTTATTGGCCCAATGTCGTGTTAAGCCCTTGCTTTTTGTGCCTTTATATGTTAAAATGCGTGATAATAATAAGTTATGATTACAGTAAACAGTTAAAAATCATCGGAGAGGAAGGGGTTATAAAACGTTCAGACGCTTCAAAATCTCATTACTTTTTTTGATATTAACTTTGCCTTTGGCGGATTCTGTGATGGCCGACTGTCCATCAGCCGACCTCAATGGTGACTGCGATGTTAATATTCTGGACTTATGTCTTCTTGCTGAGCAGTGGTTGAGCAATTCAGGCAGTTCAGCCGACCTAAGCGGTGATGACAGGGTTAATGCGGCTGACTTTGCTATTCTGGCCAACCAATGGCATCGAGCAGGCATACCGCTGGTTATTAATGAATTTATGGCCTCTAATAACAGTGTTACGGAGGATCCTCAAGGTCAAAGTGATGACTGGGTGGAAATCCATAACTATGGTACGAAATCTATTGATATCGGTGGATTGTATCTGACGGATGATTTGTCCAATCCTACCAAATGGCGAATTCCCGATGGTAATCCGGCT
>CAZIAN010000468.1:0-4126 GCA_964537355.1 uncultured Pirellulales bacterium
CTCACTTATGGCACCGGTGCATACAGACGAATATCGTCGAAGTACATCATACCTGCACCGCCGGCCACCGGATTGTTCCTGTTGCCTAAGCCAAGAGTAATTGAATTGACATTGGAAAGACTCACACCCTGGTCTGCAAATGCCTGCAAGTCGATATTCCATTGGGTCCAGGAAGTTCTTCGCGCCGCATCAGGATTATCATTAGTCACCACAGCGCTATCGTTGAGAGCAACGTACAAATTCTCAGCAGTGTTAGCTGCATCACCTCTGAACCAAATCGTCAATTTGTTGACGCCTTTCACTGTCCAGTCACGATTGGAAGTGAGTGTCAAAGTCGCCTCGGATTTTCCGACGGCGTTGTCGTAGGCCATCGGCATCGACTGATTGCCACTGTGAACGATAGTCTGCTCGGCAATTGGAGGATTTAAGTTGCCGACGACAGAACCGTTTGTGGCCGGATTCTCGAATCCATCTATCCAGGCGAGATATATCCTGTTGCTTTCGGGCTCACCTTCATTAATGTCATTGTAGCTCTCCATATCGTCAATGATAAGGAAGTTGGCCGTAGTAAAGCTCCAAAGCGGGCCTGTCCACGGGCTGTCAGCGTTTGCGTTATTGGCCTCATCGACACGCCAGTAGTAGGTCGTATTCCACTCAAGGTTGCCGGCATCATAGCTTTCGGAGCCGAGGTTTCCGCTGCCTTTAAGCTCCAGAGAAGTTGAATCAGCACCGAAATATACCTCATGTGTATCGGCAAAGACTCCCGGCACCCATGTGAGAACAGGTGTTTGTGTTACATCCACAGCGCCATTAGCCGGAGTGGGGCTTCCGACAGCGCCTTCAGTTGTAAAGCTCCATACGTCACCTTTATGCGTTTCGATAATATCAAACTCGTCGATACGCCAGTAATAAGTTTTTGCCATTTGAAGTGTTCCGGGAGTATATGTTGAATCTCCCAGAGGGAGTGCTCCGGCGGCATTGAGGACATCGTCAAAGTTGTCACCGAAGTACGCGTGATGTAGTTTTGCTCCGAAACCCGGCGTCCAACTAAGTTGTACATCCACAGCTACAGACTCTGCTCCATCAGCCGGGTCGGGAAAGTATGCAGTCTTGGGGGGAATACTAAAACTCCAAATATCACCTTTCCACGGACTGTTCGGCTCGGTGTCATTGACCTCATCGATACGCCAGTAGTAAGTAGTGCCCGGTACAAGGCCATCCGGATAGGCGAATCCTGGGAAGCCAACTGAAACAAGCGTTGCGGCCTGGTTGCCCTGGAAGGTGCTTTCGGCTCCGGCATTCACATCGTCAAAGTTCTCGCCGATATACACATCATGCGAGAGAGCAAAATCTCCAGGCGACCAGCTAAGGATCGCCCAGGTATCCTCAATCATAGTACCATCAGCCGGATCGGGAGCCAAAGCATACGGGTATTTTATGCCACCTTCCATAGCCGCCTGAAGCTCAGCCTGCGTCATTGCGTGGTTATAAAGGCGCACATCATCAATCAAGCTCGGGAGTGGTCTGTCGTGATGGCCGTCGCCAATCCAGACGTTGCGGCCACCTACTGTGTCGATGCCTACTGGGCTGACATTGCTGATAACTTCCTGGACACCGTCAACATACATTTTGATATCTTCGGTGGTAGGTGAGCCCGTGCTCTCGAGCACAGCGGCCACATGGTGCCACTCGCCGTCGGTCAAAACGGTGGTGCTGATGATATATCCGCCGCTGCATTCTGTGCGGAGCGCACCCACCGTTCCATTGCCGGCATTATCGTTTATGCGGCCGATCCATTTCTGTGTGTTCGTATTCTGGCCCCAGGAGATCCAGTCACCGTACCCCGTCGTCTTTATCCAAGCCATTACGGTTCTATTCTGTGTGCCGAGTATGCCATCGTAACCTTCCATCTCCACACGCTGGCCACTGATTCCGGCAAACTCCAGAGCGGCGCCATATTTCCCGGCCACCCACTGCGGGTCAAGCAGGAGTGTGCCGTCGTGGCCATTGCCACTTGAGTCAACGGCGGTTGTTCCGGAACCATCATCAAGTCTCCAGTGAGCAACGAGTTCTGCTGAGGCGCTGTTAACCAATGCCATTACCAAAGCAAAAGAAACCAAATACATCAATTTACTGTACATAACAATCCTCCTTTAGAAATTACATATAGAATGTTAAAAGAAATGGTACAAAACAAAACTGCAGAGTACAAAATATTTACCTGCAACCCTGTACACGGCATAATACACATCCTCCTCTTTTATATTATACAAGACAGATTGTCTGCGCACATAAGCCTCGTCAATCTATTTATACCAAATCACCCACTTTCCCGTCAAGGAGAATCTTTGTCTTGTGGATAAGACGGTATAATCAGACAAATTCTCTATTCGGCCGCGATTGATGTCTTCTGCTGGTATCACACCCGGCATTTCAATGAGAAGAATGCATCACGTAAAAGCCGAATAAATTTCAATCAAAAAGTATCGCCAGTTGTCTTTGTATTTATTTTCCGGCGGTGTTAGTCTGTCTTCTTTTTGGTCTTTTCTACCTGGCGTTTGAAATCCATAGTGAACCGCGGCTCATCACTAAGCTCATCATAGTCATTAAGGCCGTATAGAGCTATTTTTATTGTTTTGGCATCAACTTTCGAGTAAACAGCGGCACTCTTCTGTACGTTGCCCTCGGCGTCAATACGCTCATTTTTTGAAACGAGCTTGTCACCCTGTGCTACCCATGTTCCTTTGGATCTGCCGCCCCTGTTGTCAACGCTAATCGCAGTTGCTTTTTCATCGTCGGGTACATAATAAATCATGCCGTGTGAAGCATACTCGCCCATTTTAAAATCAACTATCACGGCGTGCCCATCAAGCACCCATTGATACACTAACAATATCTCCGTTCCGTCGTCAGTAGTTGCGGTCCATCGGCCGGCCAGCCAATCGCCCCCGTATTCTTGTGCAATGTCGCGTAGGCTTTGCTGGGCCATTGCTGAGCCGCTCAAGGTGATGAGGACGGCCAAGGCTAAAAGCGCGGTCTTTCCCAGGCTAACTTTTGCAGTTCGTTGTTTGTTCATCATTTACCCTTTCAAAAAATGTTGATATTTGTTAAGCCACATGCTGTGCATACCTTAATAGAAGTTTAAGCATGTCTTGATGAAAATCTCACTTATTGAACGCTATCTGGATTATCTCCTCGAAAAAATCTACTATACCCGTGCATTATAGCGTCTCATGAGTTCTTTTCAAGCGAAAATAAGGCTTCTTGAGACCCGCTATCGGTCTCCGATTAATACGATTAAAAGACCATTCAGGTGGTGATGTTGGAGTTGAAATTGGCCAAGGTAAAACGGGGGACATTTCTATTGCTTTTAATGCCCTGAATGCATATGATAAAAACAGATTAACTCATATATTCACAGCGGTGTCGTTATGAACAGACAAAGAGGATTCACTTTGATAGAGCTGCTGGTGGTGATTGCCATCATTGCTTTGTTGATGGGAATATTGTTTCCGGTATTGCGGAAGGCCCGTGAACAGGGCAGGGACGTAGTGTGCAGAAATAATCTGCGGCAGATCGGCTTCGGGGCCAACTTTTATGCGGAACATTACGATTCGTTCATACCTCGCTCTGCGGAGTGGGGAGGAAATATCAAGCCCTGGTTCCAGCTTTTTATGCCCTTTCTGGCACAGACGCCGATAGACGATGATTACCGCAACATTGAGATATTCCGCTGTCCGAGTTATCCCGACAAAGAACAAACCGTTTGCTATGTTGTCAACGGCTGGGGTCGTGAAAATAATAATAGCTGGGGCATGCAAAGGGTGGCAACCAAGCTGACGGACTGCAAGGGGCCGGCCTTTACCATTTATCTTGCCGACAACGAAGACGGGCCATGGCGGACCATACTTAAAAACGCAACCGATAGGGATGTAACTCGATGTGATGTTTTTCGTCCCACTCATCTGCCTGACTCTGATAGTCAGGACATAACCGGAGGCAGACGGGTTGCAAGGGCCCGTCATAAGAAGGGGTGCAATGTGCTGTATCTTGACTGGCATGTCGGATGGATGGCCGCCGAAGAGATGACCGAAGAGATGTGGCACTTTGAAAAATAACAAAAAAT
>CAZIAN010000469.1:0-4123 GCA_964537355.1 uncultured Pirellulales bacterium
TTATTTGATAAAAGCCTGCGGTAATGATCAGGAACTCTTGGAACGGGTGAGAACATTGCTTGAACTAAATGAAATAGAAGACGGTTTTCTTGAGGATCCACCTACAGTATTTGACGAGCCTAACGGAGCCCAAATTCCGGCAGAAGCCCTTGGAACAGTCATCAGTCGATACAAGCTTCTGGAGCAGATAGGGGAAGGTGGGATGGCGACAGTATTCATGGCCGAGCAGACCCGTCCGTTTCAACGAAAAGTGGCTCTGAAGATCATCAAAGTGGGTATGGATACAAAATCAGTTATTGTAAGATTCGAAGCAGAACGCCAGGCCCTTGCCATGATGGACCATCCCAACATCGCCAAAGTATTCGATGCCGGATCAACGGACACCGGCCGGCCATATTTTGTTATGGAACTGGTAAGAGGCATCCCGATCACGGAATTCTGTGACACTAACATGCTCAACACCCAGGAACGTCTGGACTTGTTTATTCAGGTTTGTAATGCTATCCAGCACGCTCATCAAAAGGGAATCATTCATCGTGATATAAAGCCGTCAAACATCATGGTCACTCTTCATGATGATAGTGCTGTGCCCAAGGTTATCGATTTTGGTATAGCCAGAGCCACAAATCAGAGACTGACCGAAAAAACGTTGTTTACAAGATACGCACAAATGATCGGTACGCCTGTTTATATGAGTCCTGAACAGGCACAGTTCAGTGACCATGACATTGATACACGGACTGACATCTATTCTTTAGGGATCTTGCTCTATGAACTCCTCACAGGTACAACTCCTTTGGACGGTGAAAAGTTAAGGAGAAAGGGATATGCTGAGATACAGCGAATCATTCAGGAGGAAGAGCCTCCAAAACCATCCACCAAACTGAGCACGATGGGCGAAGCCCTGACAGGCATTGCGGCCTATCGCCAGAGCAGTCCGGATTCATTGAGAAAATCGGTAAAAGGCGATTTGGATTGGATTGTGATGAAATGTCTGGAGAAAGACAGGGCCCGCCGCTACGACACGGCCAACGGCTTGGCGATTGACTTAGTAAGGCATCTGAACGATGAACCGGTAATTGCCCGTCCGCCTACTACGGTCTATCAACTCCAGAAAGCCTGGCGGCGAAATAAAGTTGTTTACACGGCGGCAGTCATGGTGGTGGCGTCTTTAATCATCGGCATTTCACTGAGCGTGTGGCAGGCGTTGGTAGCCATCGACGCGCGGAAAGACGCCGAAGCAGCAAACCAACGCGAACGCATCCTCCGCACGAAAGCCGAGGAAGGCGAGCGAAAACAGCGTCTGATCGCCTATTCAACAGACATGAAGCTGGCCCGTGAATACTTTAAAAAGCACGACCTTTCCAAAGTGGACGAACTCCTGAAACGCTATATACCAAAACCAGACGAAGAGGATCTCCGAGACATCGAATGGCAACATCTAAGCCAGACCAGCGCCGGCGACGAGAGCTACACGTTCCCGCATGAAGCAGAGGTCAGAGGCATTTCACTATCCGAAGATGGTGCTCGCCTGGCCTCTATCACAATGAGCGGGAAAGTTCGGCTGTTTGAAGTAGAGCCTCAGAAGATGCTCCAGGAGCATGGGGGAGGCAATATGTCCTATGGGGCTCGGGGCGGTTCGGTGTCGCTGTCGCCCGACGGTCGCTTTCTCGCCGCCGAACAGCAGGGGACGCTCATGGTGTGGGGTGCCGATGACCAGGTTGTGGTTTTAGAGCAGCCGCATGTGGCGGCGCCAATCAGCTTTTCTCCTGATTCGCGATACCTCGCTGGTGTCAGCGAAACGGGCCTACGCATCTGGAACACCGGTGGCTGGACAAGCAGCAAATTGTTGAAAACGTCATTGGCAGACGACACCTCTCAAGTTCAGTCGTTGGCGTTTACACCGGACAGCAGCCGGCTGATTTTTTCGCCGACACGATTCACATCCAGGCTGATTGTTTACAATCTTGCCGACGATTCCACTGAAGGTGAATTGGCCGGATTTGACAGTCCGCACGTCATCTCTACCGATGGCTCCATCGTAGCGGCCGGCGGTCGAGACGGTCGCGTGTGTGTGTGGGATCTGGTGAGTCGAGAAAATATCAACACGTTTAAGGCTCATAGCAGCATTGTCGTGGGAGTCGCGCTGTCGCCCGACGGCAAGATGCTGGCTACGGGCGGCAATGACAGTGAGATCAGGTTGTGGGACACACAGACATTCGAGAGAATAGGCCTTCTCAAGGGCCATCACAGCCAAATTTGGAACCTGAAATTCTCCAGCAACGGTCGATACCTGACTTCAGCCAGTATGGATAAATCCGTCAAAGTGTGGAAGTGGAACCAAAGTGACTGGCATGCTCAGGGTACATCAACTACCGAAAACCCGGCCACACAGCCGGTCACCAAACACGACGGAGTCCGCCTGAATGCTGCTGATGATGATAATTCCACTCGTGAACATACGCCCGGGATTCACACAGTAATGCCCGGTGACAGCATTCAGGCGGCCATCGATGCGGCTGCCGGCGGCGACCGGATTGATATTGCCCCTGGGATGTACAAGATCACAGAGATGATAGTTGTGAACAAACCCTTGATTATCAAGGGAGCTGCCGCGAAGGACGATGGAGAATCATTGTCCACAATTCTCAAGGGGTCAGAAGGCCTCACTTACGTGATACACGTAGAAACGGATGCCGGAAGGGTCACAGAAATACAAAACCTGCAAATCGAAAACAGTGCCAGCGGCATTCAGCATTTATCGGGAGACCTCAAGCTTGCCAAATGCCGAGTGATCGTTAATTCAGTATTGGAGTTTCAGAAAGTGATCAGCCTGGAAGCGATGGGCAGCGAGAACAGTCCCACGGACACGGTGACCATAGACGGATGCGCCCTGGTGGCCAAATACGTTGGCGACACCGCCGAGCGGACACCACCGGACGTAGATGTTGTTCTTGCCGGTCCAGGCTCACGATATGTGGAGATTGCAGTCGGCCGTTGCAGCTTGATCAACGAGGTCCCCAATGCCATTTCGAATGGCATCGAAACACGCAGCACGACCGCTCATCTGACCATTCGCGACAATCGCATAAGATGTCAGGGCATGGGCATCGTCATTCCCAATCATATCGGTTCAATGGACATTCAAGACAACACGATATGGTCCGCTCATATCGGTATTATGACTGGGACC
Organism: uncultured Pirellulales bacterium; assembly: GCA_964537355.1. Lineage (GTDB taxonomy): Bacteria > Planctomycetota > Phycisphaerae > Sedimentisphaerales > Anaerobacaceae > NIOZ-UU13. The sequence continues at coordinate 3,194 of CAZIAN010000469.1, forward strand.
GAAAGCCCGGATCGCAGCAACATCACCTTTAACCACATTACCATCGACGATCAGGACCTTCAGGTCTATCCCGTGTTTGTCCAAGAATACATTGCAAGAAACTCTTCGGCCTGCATCAGCATTGGGGCAACCAGCGCCGGCGTAGCAGCAGCCTTTTTCAATAAAAAAGATGTTATTGGAAGAGGCACCAACTTTTGGGTGGAAAACAACGTATTGACCGGCAATCCAAAGCACGGTATCTCGATCGTCGATTCACTTGAGCCCGAAAGTTACGGCCCGCCGACACCAAACGATTCACACGACAACATCATCGCTCGAAATGATTTCACCGATCTCAATGCCGAGTGGGACATCGCTCTGGGCGCATCGACCTTTAAAAACCTGGTCGTGGACAACGTGGGCATTGAGTCGGTCTTTAAGGAGGCAGGGGATGACGATCGCAATAGCATCAACAATGATTGATGAACGCCAGTCAACATCAGTTGCAAAGGCAGATCAAACAAACAATCGTTTTAGGAAAACCAAAAACACATTCAGTGTTGGAAAGGAGGTAGCGCCATATTAAGAGTCAGTAACTCGTATAAGCAGAATTTCAAACAAGTTGTAGCTCAAAAAAGCAGCCGGTGAGTACCGCACGACCATGCAAATAACTCACCGGCCCAGCCCCACTCAAGCGTATGGTTTGCGCGCCCGAGGCAAGGCTCATTTAATTGTACTGCAAACCGCCAAACAAAACAATAATGGAGAATCGAATCATGAAGAACACAATCAAAAATCATTTTAATCGAAGTACTGTGCTGCTTGCCGCGGTGATCATAGTTACAGCCACCCTTATCAGTGTGCATGGGGCCAACTCGAACGGAGCAACCAAAGCAGAATTCTCTGCCAGACAAGATTTTACCTGGCCATTTCCCGTCATTGATTGGGGAG
>CAZIAN010000470.1:0-4118 GCA_964537355.1 uncultured Pirellulales bacterium
AACATTGTTAGATGGTCGACTGGTATTGTTCGGCTCCACTTACAGAGAATGACGATGAACAAGAAAAACACTATCCGCATTAACATGTTTGGACTTTGGGCCTTTGGAATGTTGGTTGGAGCGAACGCTGCAGAGTTCCTACCAGCTGAGCCCTCCTGGCCTCCCTGGGTGTTATTGGCGATTGGAGTTCTTGGCAGTCTCGGCACTTCCGCCGCATTGTTCAAGACGGTCGGTGACAGCGAAGTTTCTGATCAGTAAACTCGCATGGCTGGCCTGTGCCACAGTCTGAGGCCATCTAACAAGCGGATCAATTCGGACGGCCTGAAGGCCGCCGATTATCCGCCGCGTTGGACTCAAAGAGCCAGAAAGTGAAATAGCATGAATCAACGTCCCGACAAAACAAATCGCCGTCCCCGTTCTTCCGCCCCGGGTATAGTTCTGATGGTCATGGGCGGGTGGATCGTCGCCACTCAGGTCTGCTCAACTATTGCGCGTGCATCACTGAAACTAGAAGTGATTCTCGCAGTGCTTGCCGCGGCAAGTCTTATTATTTCTGGCTTCATATGGCGGCGCAAGGCAGCCCGCAACCTTTCTCTCATCGCCGCACTGGTGCTGTTCGCTGCGTCCGTTTTGGTCTACAAAAGGGGAGATTGGACGGAAGCTTACAGGTCGGACGCAATGTTGCGCCATTATGGCATGGATGTGTTCAGGCTCAAAGACCAGCAGGAGTTTCAACAAAAGCTCCGCACGGGACAGATCGATTGGGTGGACAGCCAGAGAGTTCTTGCTTCCATGAATCCGACTCAGTTCGATATGGTCTTATTCAAGGCACGCCGTTATATCCGACAGACATTTTGGCCTCCGCTTCAGTATCAGGCTTGGAAGCGCGAGCAGATCAGACAAGCAAGATGATTAAACCACAGCTCAACAATCCGGTCGAGCGAACGTGGGCTGACGCCCGCGTCGCTCACCTGTGACGTTATCGGGTAATTCCATTTACCTGTTCCATGAGCATCGAATAGCACGCGATGACAGATATTGTATGAGGTGAATTACATGCCACGAGTAAAGGCCACATGCCCAAGATGTCACCGTCGCCTACGTGGGGCAACCACGGATATGATTGGCGATGTTGGAGTATGCCCTAAGTGCAAATACGAATTTGAGATAAGAGATGACCAACCACGAAACAAAGGACATCGCTGGATTTATAGGGCTACAACGTTACATTCACGCGGATTCGGACTGAAAATCGTCATTACTACCCCACCTTTTGAGATCGAATGGCCAAGGGCGTGTGCTGTTTGCGCTGGCCCAATTGACAAAGACGCACCAGCAAACTACATGCTTTCGCTTCCAGAATCATGGGGGACCGAATCCATCGAGTTGTATTGTTGTCAACGTTGCTCAAGGCGAATTGGGATCTATCAACGCTTAGGAATGGCTGGTTATGGCTTAGCCGGAATAACATTTCTATTGGCTATAATCCGGCAACCCAAAACCGAACTCGAATGGCTTGGTGCCGGAGGACTCTTCTGGTTTGGTATATTGGTCGGCTGGGTAGGTGCGCGCAAGGACAAGATTGGGATTGAATCAGGTTCATTGGAAACAGGCGGATTCATCGTTCAGTTCCGTCATCGACGATTTGCACGCATGTTCTTCGATCTTAATCGGAAAAAAGTCGATTCTATAGCTGCAAGTCAAGACTCTGGAAATGGCAGCGATGTTAAAAACGTAAACTGATAACATGTCGCTTGTGCGGGACGCCGCTGCGCGTCGCCCCACAGCATAGCGTTAGAAGTTTCGTAATTGAACCCTCATGAGATGAACACGATCTTTTGAGGTTTTTTTCTTTGAAAATGTTTGTGTGGTACCAACGTTCTGTCCGAATCGTATGAAATCCTCTTTGTCTTTTTCATTCACTAGTATCTATAGACCTCTTACTCCTTTTTCCAGCATAGCTTGTCCCTTTGCAAATGCGGGGAGCGACAATCCTGTGTGGTTGCCCGGACATGCTAACCGCATTTCTACCTTCGGTTCACACCAGTTTTAATCACTCCACCGCTTCGCGTCTGCGTGAAAGTACGATGTTCTTGCTGGCCTACGGTAGAAAAGCTATATAACTCGTTACTGCGAACTAAACACGATTTACTGACAAAAAGCATCGAAAATCGAGCAATTTTCGACAAAAAACACTAAAAACCACCCCAAAATCTCCGATTTCTAACATAAATAATGAATTTTGTCAGCTTCAAATATTTTGCATTTTAATGCAACTGTGGACGAAGTCGGGCAAGGTGATAAAGCTCGTTTTAAGAGCCTTGCTTTTTGAGTTTACCCTCGATGTTAGCTTACTTGATTTTCTGTCGGGGACCAAAAACCAACAAAAACTTGTCCTGAGCTTGTCGAACGGATCAACCACATTTTCACCCAAAATCCCCATTAACTATCGTAGTACTCCCTTGAAATAAGACCCGTTTTTAGCCGGCTTCCCTATTGGGTTACCATTCTACTGGGAACACGGCGGACAAGGCCAGGCCTTTCGTAGAAGCTTGCTTCGAGAAAAGGGAGGGCCAAAGACGCCAAAGCCGGCTAAATCTGTTAAATCCGCGAAATCAGTGGTTAAATCTCATTGAATTCTCTGAGTCCTCTGTGCTCTCTGTGGCTAAAATTCGCCCATATATTCAGTCAAAAACGCTCACTCTTAAAAACAAAAATCTGAATTTTCAAATATTTTTATCTCCCTTAATAACAACAACTTACAAGCAAAGAGCCAAAAAAAATAGCAAAATTTTCGACTCAAAACTGCACACTCGTCCAATTATAGAGGCGCTGTTGTTCTGCCCTCAGTTAAGGAGTTTTGAATTTGAGTCTTTTGGATTTTGATATTGTTTCGGAATTCGATAATCGGATTTCGGGTTTATACACTCTGTGCCTCTGCCCCTTTGCCCCAACCGTCTTTACGAATTATAACATATTTCCAAATACACTCTATTTTAACAAACAAACCCAATTTTGGAAATAACAAAATGAACATAACATTAGATATGACAAGAAATTACGAAAATTTAGTGGCTGGCTCAGAGCAAAAAACAAAGCCAATTCAAACCCAATTTAAGCCAAAACAAACCCAATTTAAGCCAATTTCAAAGCCAAACAAACCCAATTGTACCGCCCTAAAGGGTGCTGGCTGTAGTTGTAGGAATTTACATCTTTCTTTTGGCTTTACCGAGCTGAGGGGCCATTTGACTTTTCCAGTCTGTATAGGTCTTCTGAAGGCGTTTTACAATTTCCGGCTGTTGTTTTACAAGATTGTTTTGTTCACTAATATCCGCGTCAAGGTCGTACAGCTCCAAAGAGCCTTCTCTATTAAAAAGCAGTTTCCATTTACCTTCTCGAACTGCCCACTGTTTGACGCCATCGTCCCAGAAAAGAGCTTTATGCAAAGGCCCTTTCTTTTGACCTCGAAGAATTGGAAGCATATCCTTACCGTCATATATACGGTCGTCGGGCAGTGCCGCGCCAGCGGCCGCGCAGATAGTCGGCACAACATCCAACGAAATGACCGGCTCGTCGCAAACCGCTCCTTTCGGCAGTTTGCCCGGCCAGCTAACGATAAACGGTACACGTATCCCGCCTTCATAAACACTATGCTTGAAGTCCCGCAAAGCGCCGTTGTTGGCAAAATTCTTTCTGGCCCCTCCGTTGTCCGAGAAAAAGATAATAAGGGTATTGTCGTCGGCGCCTGTTCGCTTGAGGGCCTCCAGAACTTTTCCCACCGCCTCATCCATACTCGTGAGCATTGCAAGATAAATGTCCCGGTTCTTGTCCCCGGTATTAAAGAGCTTTATATACTTCTGCAGCGCCTGCAGCGGCCAGTGCACTGCGTTAAAGGGCAGATAGAGGAAAAAGGGCTGTTTTTTATGCCGCTCAATAAACGATACGGATTCACGAGCCAGGTTGTCCGTCAGATAGCCGGTATCGTTAATACGTTTTTCATTACGATATATCGAGTTGTACTCGCTTGTTATCTTGAGATCGAAATAATCATGGGCCCCATGCCCGAGGAATCCGTAGAATTCGTCAAAGCCCCGCTTCAAAGGATGATATTCAGGCTC
>CAZIAN010000471.1:0-4115 GCA_964537355.1 uncultured Pirellulales bacterium
CCTTATTACCTTCTGTGCTTCTTTGCTCTAAATTATTTTTTGTTTCCGGACGTCAATAGCAATTTTATCTGGATAATCGATTTTGTCACGAAACAATATTGCAACTTGGTTTACCACATACTCACTATGGATAATCTGCGGCCTTTATGGTATTATTTACGAATGTTTTCATGAGTTGGGTTCAATAACAAAAAATCCGGGATCGCGATGCGTCGAAACTGCCAAAATGTCGTATTATAACTTGTCATATATGAGGAGCAGCAAATGAAACACTATTTGAAAACTGCCTGTCTTGCAGCAATCATCATGCACTTGTCGGTTTCAAACCTCTACCCGCATTCGGGCCCTTTCGACGGGCGGACATTTAATGGCAGAATTGCCTACAGCGCCGATGGAAATTACAATGACCAGGACGATTGGGGGGCTTCTCCTGTAACCCTTGCAATCTTTGCCGAGTGCGGCGTAAAAGATAAACTCGTCCACTTCGATTACAATTGCATTCTCCCGAAAACGGACCCCAAATGGGAAAAGATACACCAAACGAGTGTACTCGGCGCAGCCGAGCGATACGGCTACCGCAAATCGGTCTTCTACGACTGTCAAAAAGATCTCGCCGGAGCAATAGAGAGCATTAAGAACGCAATCAACGAATCCTCCGCAGACAATCCGCTGTACTTCATCCTGGCCGGCCCCATGGAAGTGCCTTATCTTGGTATCCAAAAGTCTGACCCTGCCAAGAGACAATTCGTGTACTGCATCTCTCACAGCAGGTGGAATGACGGCTACACCACGCAGGACGATAACCTGATGACTCACAACAAACGCGATGTGATACCGCAGGGAATAAAGTGGGTACAGATAACCGACCAGAACCAATTCCTGAGCACAAGCCGTTACGGCAGCCCCGCAAATCCCCAGGACTGGCGACCATGGTACTGGATGAGAGATTCCGACGACCCTAAGGTCAGGTTTTTGTGGGAGAGGCTGCTCACTGTCACGAGAGCTGATTGCTCGGACTCGGGAATGGCCTACTTCCTCATGACAGGCGATGAAAAGTCGGAGATTTCTAAGTTAAGAAAGCTGCTGGACGACAATATAATTCCGGCCCCGACCGACCCGAGAGAATATATAAGAATCGAAGCGGAGAACTTCCTGAAACTCGACAACTATGATCTCGAACACCGCAACAACAGAAGCGTATCTCACAGGATTAATGTAAAGCTTGAGACCATAACCAAAGGACGCATACGCACTTACTTTGATCAGCCTTATACGGCCGACAAGGCTCGCTATGACGTCGAGGTCCGTTATTTCGATGAAAAGGACGGCAAATGCCAACTCAGCCTGTTTGTTAACGGCCGACAGAATGGCTCTTCATGGTACGCCTCGAAAGATAATGACGAATGGACGACCCATACGATTGAAGATGTCACGATCAATGCCGGCGACGAAATCATGGTTGAAGTACGAGGCGACCCCGGCGAATACGGCAAGCTCGACTATGTACAGCTAAACCTCAGCAGCCAGTGATTCTTCATAATCAGCGTTAATCCGCGCCTGATTTGCCCTCTCGCTTTGCTTCTAAAAGCTCTTTATTATGAACATAAATTTTCATCTCTTGCTCGGAGATTTTTTCACCTTCAAAAACGACGGTAATAGTATGCACACCGATATCATCCGGTTTAGGTCTCCATTTAATATAATCCTGGCGATCTCTTTTTATTAATTTCATACCGGCCGGATATGGCTTTTTTATGTAAAAGTGGCAATTCATCGGAGGATTAATCTCTATCATATATATGTCGTCGTATGGTTTTCTATCAGAAGGATCTTTAATATTCAAAAGGACCTTTCCCTCTTCATTAACTTGGGTTTGCATAGCGAATAATTCGTATGCACTTTCTTTTGCTCTCATAAGACAAGGCAGAAGGATGCTCATTAATAAGACGATAATGGAAATTACTATCAACAGTTCAAGAAGAGTAAAACCTTTTCGTTGCATCTTTTATCCCTTCTAATTCTGATGTATCATTTTGAATGAAATGAAGAATCTCAACCCCTATAGTAAATTCATCCCCAAGTGATAGTCAATAGTAAATATTAAATCTTACTACATTTCTACTTGCGGTTCGCACTAATTTTAATCACTCCAGAGTTTACCCCCGATGTTGGCTCACTTGATTTTCTGTAGGGGGCTTCGCGCCTGCGTGATTGTACGATGCTCTTGCTGGCCGGAGCTTGTCCCCGGTGTGTGCTTACCTGTTTTTCTGCTGGGGGCCTGGGGCTCTACGAAAGATTACGTACGAATTTATCAGCAAAAACATGCAAAACAAAGCCGATTTCATAAAACCTTTGAGCTTACTTTCGGCTTTATAGCGATTCACTGCGGAAAAACTATGAGAAAATCCCGAAGCTTGAGAATATATTCTTCTTGACTAAAGGGTAGATAATTTGGTATAGATAATAGTGTTGAAACTTTTACTTATACAGTTGGGCATCTCTGCGTTTGAGTTTACAACGGATACAATTCTTTTGGCTTTTGATAGAGGAGGAGTTACTGTGTAAAGCACCAGGTTGGAGCAAAACTTTGTGCTTGGCGGTGTAGAAATGTTACATTTCAATTAACTACTTAATATCTTTTTGAAGGAGGATTATTATGTGTAGAAAAGTGATTTGTATGGTTTCTTTTGTTTTTGTGCTGGTTTTGGCGAGTTCAGTTCAGGCACAACTCATCGGATACTGGAGATTCGATGAAGCATCGGGCACTGTAGCGGCCGACAGCACCGGGGGGGACAACGATGGTACGCTGTCTGAAAATGTGGAATGGCAGCCCGACTTCGGCAAATCTGGAGGCGCCTTATTGTTCGATGGTACTGACACGGCTCATGTTGAGTTCCCCACAACTGGAATGTCGGCAACGACGGGAACATTTGCAGCATGGGCATACCTTTCGGAACCGCAGCCGGCTCAGACTCGGTATTTCTTTGGCCATACCACGCAACCATCCTATAACAATCGTATTCAACTCTATATGGATGGTGGCAATACGGAATTAGACCTGGGCCTTGGCGACTCGCACACAAGACAAACAAACATCATGGTTCTGGATACCGAAGTTTGGTATCACGTCGCATTTACCTGGGACAATGGCAACTATGTGGTTTATGTAGATGGGGTAGATGTGGCAACCGGGACCTATACTGGCCTGGGGGCTATTCATCCCTTTGCCTGGATCGGAAATGATGGAAATCCGGATTCAGAAGGAACTGAGGGATTTGGGGGTATGCTCGACGAAGTACGCCTGTTTGATGTCGCTCTTAATGCTGATCAAATCCAGGCTGCCATGCGAGGTGAACCGCTCCCATTAGCATCAAGACCTAATCCTAAGTATGGCTCCATAATTCTGGAAACATGGGTAAACATTTCCTGGTCGCCGGGTGATTTCGCAGTCTCACACGATGTGTATATCGGCGATAATTTTGACGATGTGAATAACGGTGTCGATAGTACGTTCCAGGGCAATCAGGAAGCGACGTTTATTGTTGCCGGCTTCCCCGGATTTGCTATTCCCGATGGTCTTGTTCCGGGAACAACCTATTACTGGCGGATCGACGAAGTCAATGACACCGAGCCGAACAGTCCATGGAAAGGTAAAATCTGGAGCTTTGCAATTGCCCCCAAAACGGCCTATGAGCCCGTACCGGCTGACGATCTCGAGTCTGTAGTTGTGGATATAGAGCTGAGCTGGACGCCGGGCTTCGGTGCAAAACTACACACCGTATATTTCGGCGACAACTTTGAAGATGTGGAAAATGCAGCCGGGGGTCTTTCTCAGGGAACTACGACCTATACTCCCGGTACACTTACAATGGCCAAGACTTACTACTGGCGGGTCGATGAGTTTGATGTTGTTGAAACGCATAAAGGTAACGTCTGGAGCTTTACTACTGTGGGCGCTGTGGGAAGCCCGGAACCGGCTAATGGTGCTGAGGATGTCATGCAGATGCCTGTTATCACATGGGTACCGGGAGTTTTTGCCGATACACATGAGGTCTATTTTGGCGCAGATGCAGCCTCTCTTGAGCTTAAAGGCAGCGGAAACCTTGGCGCCGAGA
>CAZIAN010000472.1:0-4106 GCA_964537355.1 uncultured Pirellulales bacterium
ATGATTTCCAGTGGGAACGATTCGTGTTCCCAGCTCAAATCAGCCTGAGCGTTGCCGGTCGTGGCGAAGTATATCATCTTGATCGATGCGAATTCGCCTGCGACCAGATCAATTGTGCTGCCTTGTTCTACTGCACTTTGTGTACGCCATGCCTTAGCGATTTCCACGCCATTGATGTAGAGAAGCACGCCGTCGTCGGTCGTGGTTCTGAAGGTGTATCTGCCGGTCAACGGTACTTCCAATTCGCCCGTCCAGCGCACGGCGAAGTTGTCCGTATCGATAACGTCAGGTTCTGGTGAGCCATTGCCCCATTGGAAATCGATGCCGGGGTCAATACGAGTCAGTGTTACATTCTGGAAAGGTGCTTCAGGCGGGTCCGGTACGCCGCCGCCATAGTTAACATATTCACCGACGATACCGCCTCCCGGCCTTGTCGTTGTGAAGCTCCATACATCACCCGTAGTCCAGGTGGCGCCATCAAACGAATCTACACGCCAGTAATAGGTCGTATTAAGTTCAAGAGTACCCGGATCGAAGGTCAGTTTCCCACTGGGGGCGGCCCCAGTGGCATTTTCTACCTCTACCATGTCGGTACCGAAGTAAACACTGAACAGGGCGGCGTTCCATTTGGCTGTCCAGCTCAGATCAGCATCCGTCTTGACAAACTTCATAGTGTCGGCTGGAATAGGTTTGTATGCTCCGCGAGGTGGCAGAGTGAAGCTCCAGACAACGCCCTTCCATGGGCTGTCAGGATTGTCCGGATTGACCTCATCCACGCGCCAGTAGTAAGTTGTGCCGGGCTCAAGGCCTTCCGGAGCCGGGAAGCCCGGAAAACCTACCACCTGAACGGTGTTCGTAGTATTACCTATAAATGTGCCTTCTGCACCCTGGTCAACAGCGTCATAATCACTACCGAAGTACAGGTTGTGAGAGACTGCCCATGTTCCGGCCTGCCAGCTCAGGTTAGACCAGTTCTGCTCAATAGTCATGCCATCAGCAGGATCCGGCCCGGCTGCCAGCGGAGCCGGCGGGCCTGCCATTACTTCAGCAAGCTCTGCTACAGTCAGAGCTTTTGTATAGATACGCACGTCATCAATTATTCCATCAAAAGGCCTGTTCTCTGCTCCTATGGGTTGGTTGCCGATGGCGCCCTGGACCTCGGGATCGAGAGCGACAGAAGTGCCGCCCTTTGCTATGGTACCGACTTCCTCTCCATTTTTGTAAACCTTCATGTCGGTGCCGTCCCACCAGACTGCGCCATGGATCCACTCACCGACTTCAAAGGTGCCGGCTTTTATCTCCGTGGTTTGCTGGCCATCATTTGTCTTCAGACGGAATCTCAGGAACTTATCGCTGCCAATTCGGCTGGAACTGAACATCCATATGTGGTCATTGTTTCCACCACCGAACGCTTTCGAGACCATACGCGGGTCTTGGCCGGGTGTGTCCAGATTGTTTGCCTTAAACCAGCAGGCGATGGTCATTGCTCCCGAGGGAATATCGAGTCCCCCGAGTGACACACGCTCGCCTCCCTGGCCGTCAAAGAGCAGGCCGCTTCCGAACTTGCCGGCGACCCACTCGGGGTCCTGGATGAATACGCCGTCGTTGCCGTTGCCGCTCGAATCGGCGGCAATGGTGCCTGTGCCATCGTCAAATTTCCACCAGGCCAGGAGGTCCGGGTCCTGTGCCTGTGTGCAGACAGCTACCGTCAGAAGTAATATTGAAGCTAACAAAACATGTGTTCGCTGCATGATAATCCTCCTTATAAATGAATACAATATTGCTACGCTTTAGCTGTTTATCAGATCACAACAAAAAGAGTTTCTGGCCTGAATACGTTTGACATTGCCCGCTCGAGATAATTCATTTATGCTCTTTGAGTTTATCTCCTTCCTTTGATAGCCTATGATGCCGCTAATTGAAACGTGGACATCTGAAATAGACCATTGAAACTCCTGCTGTTTCGAGATCAAGGGTCCACATATTCTGCAATTCTCTTATATCAAATTAATCTTCTTCCGTCAACGATAATCTCTCGGTTAAGGACCAAAAAGGGTGTACTTACAAAGAGGAGCCGAGTAGAATTGGACTAAGTAGTAAGGATACGAAAAATCAACTTTGGACACATATCAGGAGTCATTGATAGGAGATTAACTATGGGACCGTGTCAACTCTCGGTGTCGGCTTTTGCCCAATCAGACAAAATAAATCATTTGCCTTTACGTTGGGTTCGTGGCTCTCGTGCAGTAATGGCCTTGACTGTGTCCGTGTTCCTTTCCTCTATCCTTTCAGTGATTACGGCTGCAAGTCCTCCTTATCCCCCCAGCAATGTTATTAAAAATATAGTCTGGGCTCCAGTGGACACGATTACTCGCAAGGCGGCCGGCAGTGATAACTGGCCGATTACATGGGCTGATGATGATGCGATATACACCACATGGGGAGATGGTTGGGGCTTCGAGCCCAAGGTGACGAACAAGCTGAGTATGGGATTCGCCCGTATTGTCGGAGAGCCCGGAAATTTTACAGGCATGAACATACGGTCTCCAGCGGAGCAGCTCGGCGAGGGCCGCTCCGGGCGAAAAGGCTGGGGCATTATCTCCGTCGATGGTGTGCTATATCTCTTGATGGGACATGCTGATCGACAAGGTGGTCAGGCCCAACTGGCGTGGTCACGTGATCATGCCCAAACTTGGACCTTTGCGAACTGGAAGTTCTTGCAATTTGGCCTTATGGGATTTGTTAACTACGGCAGGGATTACAAGGGAGCCCGAGACAACTACATATACTCCTACTCACATGACGGCCCACTGGCCGATACCCCTGCTGACCACTTTTTACTTATGCGTGTACCAAAGAACCGAATCACCGAACAAGAATCATGGGAGTTCTTTGAAAGAATAGACAAAGCCGGCCACGCAGTCTGGACAAGTGACATTAAGCGCCGAGGAGCGGTTTTCAATCATACCGACGGCTGCCTTCGGTCTGCCATGACCTATAATGCCCCGCTGCGTCGTTACCTTTGGTGGCAGCATATCCCGGCACCGAAGGGCAGTACCGACCGTGGTGACACACGCTTCGAAGGCGGCTTTGCGGTGTACGATGCACCGGAACCGTGGGGTCCCTGGTCAACGGTCTTCTACACTGAACGTTGGGATGTCGGCCCTGGAGAACACGGTGACTTCCCTGCCAAGTGGATGAGTGAAGACGGATGCGAGATCTACCTCGTGTTTTCTGGTAACGATAGCTTTAGTGTCCGAAAGGCAACACTCGTTCTTGCACAGAGGGACTAACGGTTATTTTTAGACAAATGGCTACTTGCGATGCCCGGCCATAACTTTGGTCATGTCCGGTACGAGGCTGTTCATGTATTCCTCGATGTTCGTGTATCCGTTACCGTCCGTATCCATATTGCGATCAGCGGGATCTTTTGGATCAAGGCCGTGCATCTTCTCCCATACACCGGGAATGCCGTCGCGATCTATGTCCCAGTCATCCGGCCGATGAACAATCGGATAACGGTCCCATCCACCAACCTCATCCTGGGAATCGATCAGTTTGCCTCTGCCCGTAATGATATTTTCGATGATTCTTTTATCCACGCGATCTCGAACGAGTGAGCAGCCGGCATATCGAACACATGCCTCGTAGGCCTCCACGGCGTTTTGAGTGTCTGGCTTGAAATCGCCCAGCTCGAACGAATCTTTCGAGGTCCACTGTGTCCGCGACGTTGACATGTAGTTTCCGGTGTTGGTGTATAATACGGCACAAAAATTGTCCAGGTTGAAGCGTTCGGGCATCCCTTCGAAGTGATTGCCGGTCATGAATCCTCTGGCTTTCGTTGTGTCTCCATCCTTCATCTGCATTGGGAGATCTTGCGGATCGGAACAGGGTCCCGGCTTGTAGTAGTTATTCACCACGTTGAGTTTCATACCACCGAAATTCGTTGGGCCCTCCCAGTTGTAGTTGACACAGTTGCGATAATCGACAACAACATTCGCATAGCGTTTTGTGCAGGAGCGGCGGTGGGGTGGGCGGCCAGCTTTTCGGGAATTGGGTTTGAATTGGCTTTGTTTTGGGTTAAATTGGGTTTGATTGGCTTTGAA
>CAZIAN010000473.1:0-4098 GCA_964537355.1 uncultured Pirellulales bacterium
ATCGTAAATTTCCTGATGTTTTTTCTCGCCGGCTCCGCTATGGCAAATTACACAAGACTCCGGTGGAGATAAAACATCAAAATGGGCTAATTGCACTTGAGCAAACACGCCGGAGGTGCTCACTAACAGAACGACAAGTGTAAACACTACAGCCGTTAAGCTCGTTCCTTTTTGCATCATTTTCTCCTTTACATTGTTTTTCTTTACTACAAATTTATACACAAATCTCGGGGTGAGTTGGCTTTTAAATGAGAATTATTAACATGCTAAGCCAAATCTTGTCAGCATAATCTCGGGGAATATCACCTCCTCGACTTTCCAAACAACCGGGGCTGACACAACCCTACGACCCAAAAAGTCACAGAGGGCCTGAGCGCCAACTTGCTTGTTTTGACATAACATCCTCCTTACATAAATCAATGTTGAAATACTGGTCAAGCTGACCTGACATTTCCCATATTAAATGCTTAGTTACGCCGCTAAGCCTGATTTACATTAGAACTCTTTTTTGAATGGCAAAAACAGCATTCTCTCTTTGCTGGCGAATAATCACTCTCCAAGTGAGTTATGAACTCCTCCTTCCGAGGACCAATAGACATTTCACTTACAGGAAAACTCAAAATCAACAAATTACAATATATCAAATTATCAACGTTATGTCAATTTAAAACAGACTATTAGCGGAATATTTCATTCTCATTATTGAGAATTATTTCCTGCTCCCAATCAACTATTTTTCGTTTTTATGCCAAAGTAATCTCAATTTCGAGAAATGTATAATTTATTAAATAATAAAAATCGAAAAAAATTTCCCCGAGTTTATCCAGAACTTGTCCTGAGTTTATCCCCAAGAGCTGCTCACCTGGCTCGCAGCAGGGGAGTGTGTGCTTACTTGCTTTTCTGCCGGGGGCCGGGGGCGGCAATCTTCAATCTTTGTCATGTCGACCTAAGTAGAGACATCTGGCACACAAAATTACGTGTGTTCACGTCCAAAAAGAAAATCAAACGAATCTGAGATCTCCAATTCTCTAATTTTTTGCTTCTTCATCTTGATCGGTGTCGAAGGACTTATCCTTTTACCGCATTCCTTCCTGCGGTTCGCACTAATTTAATCCACTCCTCAATCCCAATAATCATTCATCCATAATCAATAATCATTTAAAAGCTGGCCTACAGCAGAAATGCTATAATACTCGTCATTCCCATGTAGGGGCAACGAACATAGTTGTTGCGAGCTTTGATGTCTGGGTTGGCCCTTCAAGTCAATATTCATATGATAATTCTCTGGATCCTCTACACAAAAAGTACTTGATATTTCTTCAAAGTCATGTGAAAATATATAGATTAGTTGTAACCTGGCCAAAGCTGGCTTGTGGGACCGAAGGAGTTGGCGAGCTATGAATAGGCGATATGGTTTTACCCTGATTGAGTTATTGGTTGTCATTGCAATAATTGCCTTGCTTCTGGCCATTCTGTTACCCGCCTTAAGCAGAGTACGGGAACAAACAAAGAAAGTCGTTTGCTCCTCTCAACTCAGACAGCAGACCCTGGCAATGGTATGTTACACAGAAAACTATGACGGCAAAGTTATGGGCGTAGGTGGCCCCGGCAACCCATATTGGTTCCACTTGATTGCCCCCTTTCTCGGGGACGAGCGATACGAGAAAGATCCCCAGGCCGCCTTCGAAGGCGTCATGCAGGTCATCATTTGCCCGTCCGTGACAGAGCGGGCCGATGGCGAGTCTTTGCAGCGGGGCACCGCTATTCGGTCCTGGTCCTTCTGGTGGGGTGGCGTAGGCGAAAGCTATGCTGAGGGCAGCTACACTATCAATGCATGGCTACAGCCATCCGGATATTATCAGGTTGAGACGAGCAATCCGGAACACGGCCGTTACTTCCAGAGCTTCTCTGATGCTCGGCCTGATGTTCCTTTGTTCGGCGATGGGATGTGGGTGGACGCCTGGCCTCGGAGCACCGATCCGCCTCCATCGAACTCATTTGATGGCGATAACGGCCAGGTTGCCAATATGCACAGGTTTTGTATCGCCAGACACAAGCGTGCCATCAATCTCAGTTACGTCGATACTCACATAGCAACCGTAGAGTTGGAGGATTTGTGGGCGCAGTATTGGCATCGGGGCTATGAACCAAAATACGATATCGTTGTCCCGGATTGATCCTGTTTGATGCCAAATCTGAATTCTCTAATTTTCTAACCGCATTTCTACCTCCGGTTCACACCAGTTTAAATCACTACCCCGCTTCGCGTTTACGTGACGGTTTGATGTTCATGCTGGCCAACAGTAGAAATGCTTTTTACCCTTTTTCTTTCCAATTCTCTAATCTCTAATTCTCCTCAATCCCAATAATATTGTCATCCTCGCATGTCTTTAGCGGGGACCCAGAATCATTAATCATTTAAAGGTGTCACCCCGAGCGAAGCCGGATTCAAAGCCAATATCGAAACAGTTCAAGAACTCCAATTTGTCCTCACTCACAGGCACCATGGGCTGCGCATCGAACGCCAGAGCATTCGGTTGGCCTCTTCACTATTTACGAATTGTTCCTTTTCAGGATCCCATTCGAGCTTTCGCTTGAGCGTCATAGCGATATTACCAAGGTGACAGATAGTCACCGAGCGATGTCCGACTTCAACCGGAGCGGCTGTGTCATGATGGGCCCCAATACAATCTATGAAATTGCGATGATGTTCTTCGCTCTTATAAAGGTGGATTTCATTCGGCCCGATCACAGAAGTTTTCAACGATTCCGGGCTGCATGTGGATTCGTCGTTTTTGATTTCAATCCAGCCGTCGGTTCCCTCGAAACGCAGAGGACCGTCAGGCTGAGTTCTGCAAATCAGCTCGACACCATTAGCGTATCGGGCCCGGAAATTCACCTTGGTGGCCGTAGTAAAAAGCCCGTCTTTAGGAAACTCACCGCCCAAGTCTTCCACTTCAATCGGCCCGGTATGGTCTGTGCCGTTGGCCCACTGTGCAATGTCGATTGCATGTGCCCCTAAGTTTGTCGTCTGGCCGCCGGAATAATCCAAACCGAACCGGAAAGTATAAAGACATCGGTCCTTATGGTAGGGGGCCCAGGGTGCCGGGCCTAACCACATATCATAATCGAATCCCTCAGGTATCGGCATAGGCTTCCAGTCTTTTGCCGGGGCCTCTTTGTTGTTAGCTCCTATGGTTGTTAGCACCCTTTTGAGCCGGCCGATTCTTCCATTGCGTATCAGCTCACAGATATACCGGAATTGTTGATCTGATCGCCGATGTGTCCCCGTTTGAAAGATAACACCATAACGACGAACAGCTTCGATCATAGCCCGGCCCTGCGCAACAGTTAAACTCATCGGCTTCTCACAGTAGATATGTTTTCCCGCCGCCGCCGCCATTATCACCGGGATTGCGTGCCAGTGGTCCGGCGTTGTTACACAAACAGCATCGATATCATCCCTCGCGATTACTTCGCGAAAATCAACGTACCCATCACAACCGTCATAACTGCCGGATTGATTTTTCTGAGAATAATAGTCGTTAACGATATTTCGAGCGGGCTCCCGCCCGAACCACGCACCTTTCCATCCTTTCTTATACCAGTGGCCGTATTCATTATTCGCTTTAACGACATCACACACGGCCACAACCTGCACATCAGGCTGACTAAGGAACGCCCTCATATTATTCGTACCCATTCCCCCCACTCCGATAGAGCCCATAGTAATCCGGTTGCTCGGCGCGGTACTACCGGCCTTGCCTAAAGCCGAAGAAGGAACAACATAGGGAAAACTCATCATTCCCAAAGCAGCGGCGCCTGCGCCTCTTAAAAACTCACGGCGATTAATTCTCGAATTTTTCATAAAACCTCCGAATCCATATGGAAATAATGATTCCTGATATGGCTAGAATAAATGGAATGAGTAGGTCGGAAGTTGTCCGGCGAATGTGATGGGCAGTACCCAAGGTAGCAACGCAAACGTAGTATAGACCGTCCCTTGATTCCTTGAAGTCTGCACTTGCCCCCTTCTCAGTTGCTTCATCGGTCACTGGGATAACCTCGACCGTGTAGTGTGCAGGAGCGAGGATTTGC
>CAZIAN010000474.1:0-4093 GCA_964537355.1 uncultured Pirellulales bacterium
ATAATGTTATCGAGGTTTTTTTCGTTTACAATTTGTTTTAGTTTCTGCCGGGTTTGTCCATCGCCGACTATCTTGAGAAGTATCCGGCAGCCCTGTCTGCTGAGAATATCAACGGCGTCTATGAGGATTTCCACACGTTTGGTAACAGACAGCCGGCCGACAGTAAGCAGCCTGATGATTTGTTGTTCCCGGGTGGTCTCGGAGGGGCTGAAGCGCTCCAGGTCAACACCGTTCGGAATAACGTCAATTGTCGCCGAGGGCATAAACTTCAGGGCGCGGTTTTTCAGGCCTTCGCTGCAGGCCACCAATACGGAGGCTTTTTTCCAGATGGCGTGGAAGGCCGGGCCGAGAATCTTATAATCGAGTTTCAGCCTTGCATGTTCACCGGGGACGTCGGAACCGCGGAGCGAGATAATGTATGGCAACTTATGGCTACAGCGATAAGGTAGCCAGCCGGTAGGGAAGCCGGAAAACGCGTGGGCAAAATCATAATCATTTTCCCGCAGAAGTCTGCGGTAATGGAATCCGGCTTTGAATAGCCATTCGAGTACCTCGGTCTTTCGCCAGTGGTGGAGTTGCTTTTTATGGAGACCGACTTTGTAAATAGTGATATTTTCGGCAAAGCTCTCGTTGACAAAACCCGGCTTTGGGGCAGAGGTCAAGACATCAATCTTTAAGTCGCTGTTGCGGGCGTATTGCTGCAGAATGCACCGATGTGCGTTTGCTGCTCCGCCGCCGATCGGCGGAAATTCATAATTAAGCATTATTATTTTCATTTTATATTTTTGGCATTTTGCGGGCGATAACATATAGATTTGTTTGCAGTACGAGAGGCAGACGGCAAAAGTTTATGTGTTTGAAGATGCCGCTTATCAGGCCAAGTTTTTTCCTTAGCTTGTTCAGAGTGAATTCGTTTACGGGATTCATTTTGACGAATTGTATTTGGAATCCGTGCTTTGAGAATCTTCGTTTCAATTGGCCGGGCGTATGCAGGGAAGGATGCGCCCGCCGCCATTTAAGGGATTTATGGTACAAGGTTTCGAAAATTACATTACTGTATTTGTTCGGTGTCTGGAGAAGATAGAGACCATCCTCTTTGAGGACACGATGGACTTCGCTTATGTGTCTGTCCACTTTGGCGATATGCTCGAATAAATCGAAGCTCAGTACGGCATCGAATGCCTGGTCTTCGAACTGCAAATTTTCCGCCGGCTGAACCTGGAGTTTAATATCCCCGTATTTTTTCAGTCCGTAATCAATCGCCCGGCTCGATATATCCGTACCTGTGATATCATATCCTTGTCCGCTCAGTTCAGAGACTATGCTGCCGATACCGCAGCCGATTTCCAGAATTCTGCCATTCGGCCTGAGCAGATTAGTTTCTTTGAGGAAGTCCAGATTGGTTCGCAGGTTTCCGCGTTGTTCCTTGCCCGCTTCGAGTTCCGAACGCCATCCCCGGTCATAGAAATCCTGCTGCTTTTTGAGATTCTCATCCATCAGTTTTGTCAATATTTTTGAGTGGCACAGGCTTCCAGCCCGTGAAAACACGGCCAAGATGGCCGTGCCACTATGTCTTGTGTGTTTATTTGCGCTGAAAGAGAATATTGACTCCGAAAGACTGAACGATTTTGTAATTTTTCATAACATACTCTCTGAACGGTTTCATTGCTTCGAATCGAAGGGCCTCGGCAGGTTCGATTTGTTCGCGGAGCATTTTAGCATACATCTGGTCGTACTGGCTGATAATTTGTGGAACAGCGGGTAGAAATCCTTTCTGTGTTCGAGGCCATAATTCAAGCGGCGGCCTGTCCCAGGGGAAGTGTCTCTTATGGGTGTCAACTATGAACTTCGGTGGCTCTTTTTCAAACGCGTCCAGTATCTCACCGACCCTTTCAGATAGGGCCTGTGGTGTGAGTGTATGCATCGTTCCTTCGAATGCTTTTGGTGTCGGGCTCAGTCTTTGAGCGACGATATATATTCCCGGTACCCAGCCCCAAACGTAGATTTTATCTTTTGGTGTGGAGTTGTTTTTTATATATTCTCCGACCATCATCCAGGGGTATTGTGGATTGCGGGAAATTTCATTCAACTTCTGAGAGTAACCTCTTTCCGGATTGGTGTAAGCTAAGCCGGAGTGTGCGCTTGTTTTTATGCCGAAGAATATATGCTGTGAGGCAATTATCATCAATATAAAGCCGGTAATTCCTGTTATCACCCAGGCGGGTTTGTATGCAGTGCTCTTTAGTTTGTTATGATAGATTGCTATCATGTATCCACTTAGCATTGCACCCGAAGCATTTAACGGCAGGTAATACTGTTCATAGGAGCGCGGACTTATCCACACGAACATCATATCCAGCAGCCACCATACGGCGAATAATAGTACGAATCTATCGTAGTCTCTCGATGCTCTATGTTTGATATTCGATACTATATGGAATGAGAAGAATTTTAAAAAAAGCGGCATCAAGGCATAGACGATGATATAACATAGGATTCCGAGAAAGCCTGCATCTTTGACACCCAACGTTCCCAGTGGGACACCGCACAGTCTGATTATGTGATATGTGAATAAAAAGACTAGACCACATATGGAAGAAATGATAAACGCAGCTTGATGCTTTTGACGAGAACTCATGGTGCGTTTAGTTGCGAGCTTTTCTATTCGCCATCTGCTTGTAATGGGGATAGCGATTCTGATGATAATTGATCCGAGAGCCAGAGCAATGGGCAGTATCAACAGCCGATACCAGCGGAAGACTCTTAGCTTTGCCTGCTTGAGTTGTTCGGGTTTTAGTATTTTCCAGCTATCTCGGACATAAGCCGGCATGAATTTCATGAAAAGTCCCTGCTTAACAGGGGCGCTCTGAACTGCGGTGTCGGCGGTGTTTGGTTCTGTTGTTTTTGGCTGGTTTGAATCTTGAGGGCTGTGAACTAATTTTGCAAGTGGCCTGCCGACAAGGGAGTAATACGGGAAGTAATTAATGGGGGCCTTCTGTGCGGACAGCCAAAGGCATATCGGGCTGATTACGACGACCGCGCCCGCCGCCAGAAGTAAGATATCGGCGCCGGTTTTTTTCCAGCTTCTATGCTTGAGCAGCGGTTGAGCGATTACGAACA
This sequence comes from uncultured Pirellulales bacterium, assembly GCA_964537355.1. Taxonomy (GTDB): domain Bacteria; phylum Planctomycetota; class Phycisphaerae; order Sedimentisphaerales; family Anaerobacaceae; genus NIOZ-UU13. The sequence continues at coordinate 3,121 of CAZIAN010000474.1, forward strand.
AGCCGACCGCTGAGATTGCCGAGATGCCGGTTTCTTTAAAGAGCGGTGCAAAACTTAGAAATGCGCCGGCTAATATCGCATACCAGAATCGGTCTGCGAGCTGGTACAAAACAAAACAGCTTACCCCCATTACCATAAAGGCAATCATGTGCTGTTCTTTTACGTTTCCGTACTTGGCCATAAGGGGAGCTGATAAGTATATTGAGGCAATAATTACTCCAACAGCGGCAGGCATGGTTCCGAAGAGCTTTCGCATCGCGATAAACATCAGCACCAGGGCCGCCGCCTGGAGGATTCCCTGGATGAGTTTCGGGCCGATATCATTAAAGCCGAACAGCTTGACGCCCAGCATATTTACCAGCAGGGTTCCCATCTGGGCGCTGGGTTTTTCATCGACGCCTATTTTAGCGCCGTCGAGTATTCGTTTTGCCGAGTAAACATAAGCTCCGCTGTCGAAGGCGCTGGGTGAATTGAACTCGAAATACTTACCCATACAGAAGGGAATTGCCGCCAGAATTGCTATTATGATTAAGACAACAACAGGTTTGCTGCTGAGCAGTTTTGCCGAATCCGGCCGATGGTCTGCCTGATGGTCGGGTGGACTAACATTATGCTTATGCGTATCTATCGGGCTTCTTGAGCGTTTGTGCTTTTGGGCGGGTTTACTCATATACTTAACTCCGTTGGCCGCTTTCGGGAGGACAATCTGCGGCGGTAGATTCGAGTATCTGTTTGATAACGTAGGTCGGCCGGTTTTGCGATTCGTGATACGTACGTACCAGCAGCTCAGCGAGCAGGCCCATCAGGATAAATTGAATGGTAGTGGTAATGAGCAGGGCCGTCATGACCAGTAATGGGTTTCTATTGATAGGGAAATCGTTGGCGACTTTTTGATATACGACAAACCAGCCGGAGGCTATGGCCCCGATGCCGCTTGCCAAGCCCAGGCCTCCGAAGATATATATCGGCTTTG
>CAZIAN010000475.1:0-1401 GCA_964537355.1 uncultured Pirellulales bacterium
GAAAAGCTCCAGAGCGGGCCTGTCCACGGGCTGTCGGCGTTGGCGCTATTGGCCTCATCAACACGCCAGTAGTAGGTGGTATTCCACTCAAGCTGTCCAGGGTCATAACTTTCGGAGCCAAGGTTGCCGCTGCCTTTATATTCGGGTGAGCTTGTATCGGCGTTTTTGACGGCGTCGGCGTCAGTGCCGAAATAAATTTGATGCGAAGCACCATTGACTCCCGGTGTCCAGGTCAGAATCGGTGTTTGCGTAATGTCCACAGCACCATTAGCCGGATCCAGAGCCTCAACTGCTCCGGCGGTAGTGAAACTCCAGACGTCACCTTTGTAAGTGTTGAAAATATCAGACTCATCGACCCGCCAATAGTAAGTCTTGGCCAATTTAAGCGGGCCTGGAGTGTATTCCGTAGTTCCCTGAGGAATAGCGCCGTCGGCATTGCTGACATCGTCAAAATTGTCACCAAAATATACATAGTGCAATTTAGCGTCGAAACCCTCTGTCCAGCTAAGTTTAACTTTTACATCTACAGACTCGCCGCCATCGGCAGGGTCGGGAAAGTATGCCGTCTTGGGGGGAATACTAACGCTCCAAACATCGCCTTTCCAGGGACTGTTCGGATCGTCATTGTTGACCTCGTCTATTCGCCAGTAGTAAGTCACTCCTGGGACAAGGCCATCCGGATAAGGGAAACCCGGGAAGCCGGCAATAATAAAGTTTTCGGCCTGATTGCCGACGAACGTGCCTTCGGCGCCATCGCTGACAGCATCAAAATTATCACCGATGTACACATCGTGCGAGAGAGCAAAATCACCCGGTCGCCACGAAAGACTCACCCACGTATCGGCATGTATGGCGCCATCTTTCGGTTCCGGACGCCGGGCGAGCGGCTGGCCGCCAACGAATCCCGAAAGACCATTGTTCATTATCTCTTCGATATCCTCAGGCGCAAGAACGGCATTAAAATAGCCCACCTCGTCAATACTTCCCGTATAGAAGCCGCCGGCAGAGCCATTGTCAGATCTGGCGCCAATCGTAAATGATCTGCTCGGGTCAAGCAAAATGCCTGCACCCGAAGTGGTTGAAGCTAATACGCCGTCATGGTAGAGCTGCATCGTATCTCCATCATAGGTGGCAACGATGTGATGCCATTGGCCGGAAGTGGTATCGGCTGTTATACCAGTCCAGCCGGTGTCATTGTATGTTTCAAAGAGGATTCTCTCTGCCTGGTCATACATCATAACGCCCCAATTAACTGAACCGGGAGTGCCGCTGGCTACATGGGACCCCCTTGAAATCAGATGGTTCCATCCTTGAGCGCTTGGGAGATTGAACCAAAATGATACGGAAAAAAGCTCGACATTAAAAGCTTCAGGATTGCCGCAATCAACGTAAGTCGATGAT
>CAZIAN010000475.1:1411-4088 GCA_964537355.1 uncultured Pirellulales bacterium
TGAACTCCAGGGCTTTGCCTGACTGACCGGCAACCCAGCCAGGGCCGCCCTTGATTGAGCCGTCATGGCCATTCTCAGTGCCATCTTCAGCAATATTACCGTTTCCTTCGTCAAGGAGCCATATCCCAAGAACGGCTTCAGAATCAACTTCGGCATAGCTTTGTCCTGCAAACATCAAACTAACGATAATGCAACTGATGCAAATTATGGTAAAGCGTGTCATTTTATTCCTCCTGATTTTCATTGAAAACTGATAGGAAATTTCGCTCCGGCCACACACCGAAGCCTGATATTCCGGGGTTATTCTCTATATAGAAATGGTTAATTGATGAGAGGTATGAATACGAGGCCGGGCAGCGCAAAGCCGTCAAGTTCTTATATAAAACTATGCCTCTGGCCCAAAACATAATACTCCTCCCGATATGTACAGATAAAAAACTCTTCTCCTAAGGGAAAAAATCACACTATCTGTTTCCACAGACACAAGAATCACTGAATATACTATCTATACCAAATTATACACCTTGTCGTCAAGGAAAATCCCTTTATTATAGGAACCTCCAAAAATTCATTTTTCTACGAATGTGTGAAGTCTTCTTGAAAGTTACCTGAGAAATTCAATCCACTTCGCCAACTAAAGTTTGCTCAGTAGCTACCACTTATGCTATTCAAATGATGAGCCGGTACCGCTGGCGGTTTGCGTTAGGCTTTTGGAAAATATATGCTTTTTAAAACACATATTTTAAAATAATCAACAAAAAATGGCTAAATAAAGCACTCGATCAATCTCTTAATTGCCGTTTATCCTTGACGGAAAGATATATAATTTGGTATAGATATTATTAGAGGCAGTTTCAAAACTCAATTTCTGTAGTTTTTTGCAGAAAGGAGGAGTGATTACATAACATACGGAGTCATATCAGTCATTTTGAGCTTTGTTATGTAGATATTTTACATTCCAGTTAACAATCTAAGTTTTTCCGAAGGAGGTATATTATGTGTAGAAAATTGATTTATTCCGTCTCTTTGATTTTTGTACTGAGTCTGATATTTACAAATACCGTAAGTGCCGAACTTGTCGGCTGGTGGAAGCTCGATGAGGGTTCCGGCACCATTGCCTTTGATTCAAGCGGCAACGGAAACGACGGCACCCTCGAAGGCGACCCACAATGGGTGGATGGTCAACTTGGCGGGGCGCTGGAGGGAGACGGCACAGGTGATTATATCCGCGTACCACATAGTGACAGTCTGGATATAAGCGAAGCGGTCACTGTTTCATTGTGGGTGTTCGGAGGAATACCGCCGGACCAGGTCATCTGCAAGGGCAGCGGCGGCGGAGCATGGGTGGCTTCGTACAGCTTTCGCATCGACGACAATGCAAGCTATGTACGACAGATCAATTTTCGCGGTCGTGTCGGAACCAATGACGACGCTCTTAACTCAGCCAGCCCTATCCCGCAGGATGAGTGGACTCATATCGCGATAACTTTCGACGTAAGTGCCCCGGGAAACAACCAGAAGATTTATGTCAACGGACAATTGGATGCCGAGAGCAGATCAGAAAATCCGCTGAGCACCAACACCGATGATTTGCTCTTAGGCGCCGATGCCTACGACACAACGAGATGGCATTGGCAGGGGATGCTCGATGACATTCGCATTTACAACCAGGCCCTTCCGGAGGGTCAGATTCAGTCTATTATGTCAGGCGGGGGGGCATCGTATCCATTGGCCTCTCGTCCTACTCCTGTTGACGGGGGTATGCATTTTGATACGTGGGTGAACCTTTCCTGGAACTCGGGAGATTCGGCCGTCTCGCATGATGTTTATTTGGGTGAAAATTTCGACGATGTCAGCGCCGGCGCTGAGAGTACGTTTCAGGGTAATCAAACAGCAAACTTTATCGTTGCCGGCTTTCCTGGATTCGCCTACCCGGACGGTCTTATTCCAGGGACAACTTACTATTGGCGTGTTGATGAGGTAAATGATACCGAACCGAACAGTCCGTGGAAGGGCGACATCTGGAGCTTTATGATTCCCCCAAAGACCGCATACTCTCCCGACCCGGCTGATACTGCCGAGGGCGTAGTTTTGAATGCCAATCTTAGCTGGACGGTCGGTTTCGGTGCGAAACTGCATACTGTATATTTCGGCGACAATTTTGACGATGTCAGCAATGCAGCCGGCGGTCAATCTCAGGGAGCTGCGAGCTATGCCCCCGGCCCGCTTGAACCGGCTAAAACTTACTACTGGCGTGTCGATGAGTTCGATATTATCGACACGTATAAAGGCAACGTCTGGAGCTTTACAACTGAGGGCGCAGTTGGGAGCCCTAATCCCTCTAAAGGCGCTGTGGATGTTACACAAACACCGACCCTTAGCTGGTCGCCTGGCTTTGGCGCTTCGCATGAGGTTTACTTCGGCGCTGATGCAGGTTCACTGGAGTTAAAAGGCAGCGGGAACCTTGGCTCCGAGAGCTATGATCCCGGAGAGCTTGAATGGAACACTACTTACTACTGGCGGATTGATGAGGCCAATAACGCCAATGCCGACAGCCCGTGGACAGGCCCTCTCTGGAGCTTTACCACTGCCAACTTCCTTATCATTGATGATTTTGAGGCCTACAATGACCTTAATGAAGGTGAACCCGGGAGCAACAGGATATATCTGGCCTGGG
>CAZIAN010000476.1:0-2477 GCA_964537355.1 uncultured Pirellulales bacterium
ATGCGATGCCAATCCTTTTGCTACCGGAATTTTTCGTATTTCCACTTCTTCGGCAATGGTAACCCTCGAAGATGCCGGCAGCACAAAACAAAAGATAATAAAGAGTACAAAGCTTCGATTAAACATTATATTCACTCCTCAAGATTACTACTGCTTATATATTACCGGCACCAATGTTACCGATTGATGCAGGCAATTGTGTCCGGCTATACTGCCAAGACCGGTTAATAAGTAATAAATATACCAAATCAGGAACACGAATACAGTTATTTGTTTCTTTTGAATTGGTGCTCAGTTTTAGATTTGACGATGACTGTTTCGTCTTGGATGAGGACAGGGCAGGGGGGATGACGGCTCAGGCTGCCGGTCATTTAAAGGTCGAGCAAGATAATGAATAACTCAAAGTTTACTGCAGATATTTCAAGATTTCCCTTGGACTCGGATGATCCGGATTATCGAATCCAAAGAAACTTTTCAGGATGGTACCATCCCGATCGACTATGTATGTAGCAGGAATAGATAATTCTACACCATCGTCGCTGTTTAGTGACACTAAGTCGATACAAAACGATTCGCGAAATTTTCTTACTTCCGACCCCGTCACCTTGAAGGTCAAGCCAAATTGCTTTGCAACTTCGTTATCGGCATCAATCAATGTTTCATATGTCAAATTAATGTTTCCCCTTGTCATCGAAGCCGGCCAGGGTTTATGCGGAGAAATTGCCACAAATTTGATATCGTGTTCCTCGAGCTGCTCATAAACGGCCTGACAGGCCATTAACTCGAGACTACAATATGGACGCCAGCTTTTGCCGTAGAATGTTATTACCAGCTTATTGCCGGTAAGCATTTCCTTGGAGCATATAGCTTTGCCTTCGGTATTTGGAAGGGTAAATCCTGGTACTCTGTCATTTTCTTTAAGAATGCTCTTAACAATCTTGGTCTTTTCCATCTGAGTGCGTAGATTCTTTGCGAACACTGATATTCTCTCCTCTTTGTTGTTCATCATTTTTCCCCTATTAATTCTTATTGTTCTTTCCTTACAGGGAAACGCTGACCTTACACAAGTGACTTTCGTACCCCCTTCATAATAAGCATTTATCGTTCAAAACTGCTAAGTGACAAAGGTTAATATAGGCAGTATAGCATATTTAGGAAAGGCTGGCAAGTGTTTTTTTCCCTTTATTCCATAATTCTCACAAGTGAGAACTCTTTTTTATAATCGCTTATTATTGGAAAAATCCTGTTAAATATATATAATTGGTTCGTGTTATCGAATATGGATGGGTGTTCTATAAAGCCCTTTATAAAAATTAAAAAATATCAAATCCGGTGCCATAACAGGTTTTGCTATGCCCTATAACATCCGAGTTGTACGAACATACTCTACAAAAGTGCGGAAAGATACATTTATTATGTGATTTTGTCAATATGCTGGGAAAATTGGCAGGAGAAATAGATATGAAGAAACACTATACACGTCGTGTTTTCTTAAAGATGGCTGGCTTGAGTGCTTCATTGTCACTGCATAAGCATATAGTGGCATTCGGACAGAACAATGGAAATATGTCACTTACCCACTCGATGACAGTCTGACCGGCGAACTGTACAACCTGAGTACCGACCCGGAGGAACTCAACAACCTTTTTGGCAATCCCGGATATGCTGATATAACAGAACAAATGAAAAGGGAGCTGGCGCAGCTCAAAAAGAAAACCGGCTTCAGATATCCTGGATGAAAAGATGATAATAGCAAAGAAGGTTGGCTGACAGGCGCATCCTTAAATTTTCTCCCGTTCGTTTTTTGGCCGATGTTTCCACCGCCGGTGCAGCCACCAGTACTGGCTTGGGTCCTCCCTTACAAATTCTTCGATTGCTTTAGTATATTCTGCGGTAATCCATTCCAGTTGATTGTCCTTTTCGGCCCATTCTTCGGGAAAGATAATGCGGTTAACTCCAATCTCAAAGAAAAAACGATTATCAATCCTCCTGCTGTACCCAACTACTATCGGAACGTTATAGGTAATAGCAAGCAATCCTATACTCTTATAAGTGCTGGCCTTTCGTCCGAAGAAATCGACAAATACTCCTTTTCTACCCGCGTCCTGGTCGGCAATAAAACAGAGGGTAGCGCCGGTTGAGGTTATTTTTTCCATTAGTTCCGCAGCGCCCTTTTTATCGATTATTTGTTGTCCGGCCCGCTTGCGGACACCGTATAAATAATCGTTTATGAACCTGTTGTCCAACGGTCTGGCGATACTGTAAATTTTAAAGCCGAACAGCCCCATAAGGTAACCCATAATCTCGAAATTGCTGTAATGGGCCGCTACCATTAGCAATCCCCGGCCTTCCTGCATTAGCCATTTAGCCCTTTCGGTATTCTTGTATCGGGAGTAATTACGCCAGTTATGTTTTTTTACCAATTTTGGTGTAAACAATACGTCAATAGCCAGCATTGCGATATGCTCAAAACTTCG
>CAZIAN010000476.1:2577-4085 GCA_964537355.1 uncultured Pirellulales bacterium
TTTTTCTTTTTCTTTTTTCTTGGGGGCAAATCGGCCATAGGCAGTGATTTTAGGCTGAATCCAGCCACTGTCAAGTTTTTGGAACGATATAAGAGCAATATCGGCTGTTTTTCTGCTCATTGTTAATTTATTTGAGGTATCAATTGACCAACTATATTTAATTATCGAATATTCATTGCTCGGGAAGGAGTAAGTCAAACGACAAAAATCACTCAAAGAGGAGGTTTTTTCACTTGATATTAAAGCGGATAATCTGGTATAAATAAAGATGATGAAGCTTGTTTTCTCGCAGGCGGTTTTCGGGGATTATAGTTATTGAGCCTGTAGGATTTTATAGTTTTCTCAATTGAGGAGGATATCTGTTATACAAAGAGCCGGGTATAAATGGGAACTTTGTGCTGGGCGGGTGGGGATTAATACACCTCAATTAACAGTTCATATGTTTTGGTGAGTATCGAAAGAATGGTACTTTTTTGTTATAGGAGGACTATTATGTCTAACAAATTGAGTTATTTGGCTTCTATGGTGAATGTGTTAAATTTGGACTTGTGCAAAACTTACTCTATTCGTTCAATAAGGAAAGTAAGTTTGTTCAGGGATTTTGTGTTGGCTGTGTTTCTGTCGGTTGCATGTTCGGTGCTCACGGCGATGCCGACCGCTTATGGCGGAGAGGGATATGCTTTGGAATTTAATGGAGGCACATTAACAATTGATGATGATGAAGACGCTCTTCGATTAAGCAGCTACACTTACGAATTCTGGTTGAAAGACCTGGAAGGGCCAACAGGTAGCTGGAGAAACGTTTTCTGTAAAGGACCGGGAGATACTCTTGCGGGGAGAGGACCACTCTTAGCGCTCCGCCCGGATGAACCCGGACTGCATTACGACCACAGCACCGGGACCGGTCAGTCAACATTAAATACTCTTGAAGGGATTCCATTAAACGAGTGGACACATATAGCACTTGTACTTACTGATTTGAACGGACAGCAGATAATATATCAAGACGGGGTACAAGCGGCAGTGATGGATTCATCCGGCCTTACCGACGCTACGCAGAGCCCTGTTCTTCGCATAGGCCTGGGGGCCCATGTTGCTTTGGACGATTTTCGCGTCTGGAACTATGCCAGAACCGAGGCAGAAATCCAAGCCGACATGAACCGAGAAGTCTCCGGGACTGAAGAAGGATTAGTAGGTTACTGGAGATTTAATGAGGGAGAAGGAACGACAGCCTACGACACGTCGCCCTACGAAAATCACGGAACCATTACATCTCCTGTCTGGACAAGGGAAGCAGCCCCTATTGCGGCTCCAGTTGTTGCTTCCAGTCCGGCACCGTCTGATGGTGCTATATTGGCCGATACATGGGTAAGCCTTAGCTGGCGGGCGGGAGATGGTGCTGCTTCGCAAGATGTTTACTTCGGTGAGAATCTTAATGATGTTGACGAGGGCGCCGGAGATACTTTCCGCGGCAACCAGATCGCGACGTTTTTCATTGTGGGTTTTCC
>CAZIAN010000477.1:0-4083 GCA_964537355.1 uncultured Pirellulales bacterium
CGTCAAATCACCATCCAAGACCAACGTACCATTGCCGACATCTATCATGCCAACATCTGTTATTCTAAGGCCACTGCTGCCAACATTAAAAGTGCCCCCATTAAGGTATAATTGTCCCGCCTCTCCGGTAGGTGTTGGATTTCTCAATCTTCCACATGTAACTGTACCACCAGTCATAATCCAGGTACCTGTACCACCGCCCCATCCAAGCTCTAATTCTGCACTGACCGTTATGGTACCTCCACTCATATTAAAAGTACCATGAGAGCCGGCTCCATCACCCCACCAAATGTAATCTCCTATCTCAAGTGTTCCACCCGTCATAGTCATAGTGGGTTCACCAGCCACTTCACATGACAAGCCGTTAATTGTCAAAACCATCCCGTCCCGAATAATAGGGCCATTTGGCGCTTTTGCGGCAGGTACATCGACAAAGCAATTATCGCCGGCACCGGGTACTTTACGGTTATCCCAGTTGGCCGGATTATCCCAGAGCTTGTCACCGCCAGCATTAGACCAATGGACGTCTGCAGCGTTAGTGACAGAACCAAGAACTAAAACAACAAGTACCAAATATGTCAATTTTCTACACATAATTTCGTCCTCCTTTATTTAAATATAAAAGCTGAATGTGTTTTGAAAAGAAAACAGCATAACTCCACGAAACATGATTCTTCCTGAAGCTCTGTGTCAATGCACAACAAATCCTCCTCAACAGGAAAGCTGTATAATTTCCAGTAATAAGAAATTAAAATCAATGTAACCTATTAGTTTACTTATACCAAATTTCCGTTTATCCTGTCAAACGAAATCTTAAGAACTTAAAAAAGCGTTTACTTGGCACTTGCAGGCGTTTGGTCGGGAGATTGAGAGAATTATTACTGAAGGAGCAAATCAGCTATTGCGCCAAAATCTGGGAGAACACATTCATAATGTTGGCACTGTCAAGACAGATGTGTTATTATCACACGACTAAGAGACCTAATATAAATACTAATAAAACAGCAACATCGGTTTGTTAGGAGACTATATATGGCTTGGCCTGACATTGTAATAATCATTGGCTATTTCGTTATCGTGCTGAGTTTAGGTCTATATTTCAGCAGGTACATGACATCGCAAAAGGATTTTTTCCTTGCCGGGAAAAATATGCCATGGTGGATAGCCGCCTGTTCTTTGCAGGCAACAGACATAGGCCCGGAAACTTATATAGGTGTTACAGGAGTAGTCGCAGCCACAGGATTGGCGTGGTTAAATTATGACTGGCTGCCGGCATGCACCATTCCTTGTATAATTTCAGCCTGGATTTTCATGAGACATTATCAAAAAAGCGCTGTTTATACCATTCCTGAGTTCATGGAAAGAAGATACGACCCCTCAATGAGGGCACTATGGGGGATATTATTCGTTTTAGTAAGGACACTCACCCTGGGTGTCGTAATCTATACGATGTCACTTCCAATGTCATTGATTATCGGGTGGCCATCGTGGGTGTCATTACTCGTAGCCGGCGGCGTGACAGGAGCATATTGCTTTTTGGGCGGTCTCAAAGGTGTAATGATTACCGACGTTCTTCAATTTATCATCATGACCGTCTGCGCGACAGGATTAGTCTTTTTTTCTATGAGGGCTGTCGGAGGGTGGGCCGGTCTTCGTGAGGCGCTGCCTTCCCAAATGTTTCATGTAGTATTAAGCAGGTCGGAAGGGAATCCCGACACATGGTGGGGAGCAATGTTCATAGGTTCGCTTTCTTTGGGTTTGGCTTACTGGTGTACAGACCAAAATACCCTGCAAAGGACTTTTGCCTGTAAAACACTTGAAGACTCCAGAAAAGCGTTGGTGGTTGGAAGCATAATGAAGTTTCCAATGACATTTATCTGGGGGCTTTTTGGTCTTTGTGCTGTGGTATTGTATCCTCAGATAGTCAAGACCAATCCGGATGATGCAATGCCGAAAATGGTTACTGAATTACTTCCGGTCGGAACCGCCGGCGCCGCAATTACGGCACTGTACGCGGCCGGAATGTCCTCGTGCGATTCATTATTGACTTCAATGTCAACCGTTCTCACCAGAGATATATATCAGAGATTTTTGGTAAAGAGAAAACCGGACTTACACTATGTGTGGGTCGGAAGAGGATTTATAATTTTGCTCTTGATTTGCGGTACACTGTTCGCAACCGTTGTTTTTCCAATTTTTGGTGTCGCTTATGTTGCATGGCAATCTGTCCTTTCCTATATACAATTTCCGTTGTTTATGACACTGACGATTGGAATATTCTATAAAAGGGCAACCGCCCTGCCAGCTTTTGTAGGTTTGTTGGTCGGTTCAATATCAGCCTTCATTCTGGACAGATTCATCGGTCCGGTTCTGACACCATATTGGTGGTCATTTGTCTGGGCAGGATGGGCGGGAGGAATCATAACAGCAGTAATTACTATTGGCGGCAGCCATTTTACCGAACCATACGCGGAAGAAAAATTAAAGGGGCTCTGCTGGGGAACCATAGAAGAAAAGGAAGAAGAAAGACCAAAACTGATAGGGGATTGGCGTTTCTGGAGCGTCGTATCTTTAGCGATTGGAGTATCGCTGACATTAATCTTCTGGCTGGTTTTATAGGTGATAATATGGAAGAAATGAATCAAAGAAAAGTGTTGGGAATAAGCTTACTGGCATTTGCCATACTCATGATTACAGTTTGCTTTATATATCAAATAATCACACCATCTGTAAAATTCGTAAATATATGGTTTTCTTATCTTGTCGGAACGGTCCTTTTAGCTATAGGATTGATAATGGCTTTCGTAAAAAATGCTGATTGAAATCTTCGTTCAGGAATTCCTATAGCAAAGTCTTTCTTTATTATCACACAATACTTAATGGTCGCAGCCAACTAATCCTGTTCAGTTATTTTGCCTGTGCGGCAACAGCAACAGTGGAAAAGTTATCAGTTCTGGAGAGTCTTTTCGAAGCGTAGGTGACTTCCGGGCAGAGGTTCTTCATCCAAGGACACAGTAAGATATGCCAATAGTATGATGAGGACCGGAATCAGCAGCCAGCCTATCCAATGTCGCACGCCGGGTTTCCAAAAATAATCAGACGCAGCCAGTTGCTGTTCGGGCCGGCGCCCGGGTTTGCCGGATAAACTCAACACAATCAAAGAACAGATTCCACCAGTAAGCCAGAATGTCGTGTGCACAAAGAATACTCCTTTGTGAGCCATTGACGGAAAAGCCTGTAAGAAAGCGCCGACAACAGCAACCCAAAGGATAATGAGGAATAACAATTGTCCCCTTCCGAACGCGCTGGATGGCGCCAAAGGTAATTCCTGACGACGGTGCCGGATGATTGCTATTAATACCATTGCAGAAAGTAAAAATCCAATTAGAAGAAACCACCATTGGATTGGGATGCCAAAAAAGTGCTCTGGAATGTGCTTCCCATTGGCCCAGTTTCTAACATTTTTGTACAGGTTGCTCCACATCATTACTAACAGCAAGAATATCAGCCCCACAGTATTAAGGCTTCCACTGCTTTTATCTTCTGCCGGCTGAGCCAGGTTTCGTCGCAGAAACCGAAGAAAAGCCAAACCTACTCCTATTCCCATAATCAAACCGAAAAGTTGCTCCATCCATTTCCAATAGTCCAAGCCCTGCAGCGCACTTAAGCTGCCGATTGGCCCCCATTGAGCTCGGCCAAGCATGTTGAAAAAATCTCCCACAGCGAAACCAATCCCACCGGTTACAAAGCCGCAGAGTGTCACTTTTAACGCCGCTCGATTTTGTTGATAAATCAGATAAAAAACAATCGCGATGAACAGACCGACACAACCCGACCAATTGTCACTGCGTGGCGGGGTCATACGCAATCCCAATAATTCGGTAAGGATTAGGTATCCTACCAACCAGCCACCGGCTAATAACATGATAAAAAAGCAGGCCTGCCGATAGCGAGGGATTATAGCTGCACATAAACCAGCTACAAGCAAAGCGGACAAAGCTGCATACCAGTCAGTGTCATTAAAAGACCAGTTATTCGCAAGCCATTCGGTTAAACCACTAAAGTCCATAGCAAACCAAACGA
>CAZIAN010000478.1:0-4065 GCA_964537355.1 uncultured Pirellulales bacterium
CCTTTGCTTTTTCCTCAGCTTCAGCTTTAGCTTTTTCTTCAGCTTCAGCCTTGGCTTTTTCTTCGGTTTTGTCCTCTGCTTTTTCCTCGGTTTTGGCCTTTTCCTTTTCTTCAGCATCAGCTTTGGCTTTTTCTTCAGCTTCCGCTTTTGCTTCTTCTGCTTCTTTGGCCTTTGCTTTTTTCTCTGCTTCCGCTCTGGCCTTTTGTTCTATTTCAATAGCTTCAATATCGGTTTTGGCTAAGATCGTTTTGGGGAAAATGGCACCACATAAGAAGGCTGGAAAAGAACTGATCATTATTTTATAAGAAGCGAAAGCTATTTCATCATCGCTTCCTACACCTATTATTTCTTTTGGATTGTCCCAGGGATTACCTATAAAAGTATTGGTCTGTAAAAGGTGCTTATGGCCTTCAAAATTCTCACGAAAGATTCTGTCCCAGGATCCTATCAGCAGATTGCAGGCTTCTGCAACTGTATCACTTACCGCCTCAGCTTCTTTAATTGAGCCGCCTTTGATGTTTTTCATGGTCTGTTCTGGCCCAATACATTTCTCTAATAAGGAGGTCATTTCCGCCGGCATAGATATTGCTCCGGCAAGTGTAAATAATCCCTCCCGGCTAAAGATTATCTGGAATGTCCCTTCTAAAGCACCGGTGGCTTTGCAACTCGTGATGGCTACGAGGTTCTTAAAATGTCCCTGAAGGGCTTCGGTTTTTACAATGGACACCCCCAGCTTGTTAGACCTCATATTAATGCTGAACATAGCTGATATGTCTTTGCAGAAGGCCTTGAATGATTCTGTTGATAATTCTATTATCTGGGACTTACCAGCAGTATCGGCTCCTGTAGATTCGGGCTTGTTATCAGTAGCTTCTTCTGTTTGGGTTGTTGCCATGTATTTGGCCTGATTATCAAAAATGGAAATATTATTCTGAACTTTCCCTGTACAGCATCGACATCTCTGCAATATAATTATTATCGAGTTTGACTTTGACTGAAGCTTTAATTGCCCCCTCGCCTAAACTGTTTTCAAGCCCTTGGCCACTGGTCACCATGGGAATGGAAACTTCGATATTACCCACGGTGTCAAGTATTCGTGATTTTACACCACCCATAACCATATTGGTTACTTCACCGATGGCATCGCTGATTTCCGCTTCGCTCAGTTCTTCGCTTGGCCCCATTGCGAGCATATTAAGTGCAATGGTTTTGGCACAGGGGACACTGCAGCAAATAGCAAAGCATCCTTCTATGCCTCCTTTGAACGTAATCGAGCCTAAAAGAGAATCGCCTTCTATAATATCTTCTTGCCCGCTGGATTCTTCAAGGTTAACAAAAATCATTGTTTCAAATATTTCTTTTGCGCCAGCCAGCAGCGTCTCATTTAGACATATCTCATCAATCATTATCCACCCCTATCGTAGATTAATATTCATATCAATAAAGTTGTTTGCCCTTCTAATTCATAAACGGTGATAATTTTTCCTGAAATTTCTCAGGTGTGAACGGTTTTGTTATAAAGTCATTAGCTCCCTTGGCCATCACATCATCGATAAGCTCCTGAGAGCTTTCAGTCGATACTATTACTATCTTTGTGTCCGAGCAGGACGGCAGTTCACGCACTTTGGCGACTAATTCGGGACCGCTCATTTCCGGCATATTAACATCACAAAGCATAATATCAACAGCACTTGCGTTGAGTTTCTCAAGGGCCTCATTACCGTTGCCGGCTTCTTCGGTCTGGCTGATGTCAAGACCTGCTGTTTGCAGCGTCCGCATAATAATTTTCCTCATCGTGGCCGAATCATCTACAATCATTAATGATTTTGCCATAGTATTATCTCCTCTATTAGGTTTTTGTTGTTCAGTAAACAAATACACCATGGTTAATATTGCTATATCGTTTTTTCGATAGATTTCTATGGACACTTTAGTTAAAAGCAGGAATTTATTACGCCTTGCGTTGCTCAATAGAAGCCGTCAGCGACCCTGCCAAACCTGTTTTACTGTTATTTGAGGGGCATATTTACTGAATTTTTGGCTTTTTACCCTAAAAAAGGACTTAAGTTTGCTTTTTACACTTCGATAATAGTAATTAGATATCATGTTTTTTGGGGTTTTAGTTCAGAGATTATTTAAAATTGAGTTAAAACAATGGCGGAACAGCCGAAAATCACGGAAAAGCAAATCGCTGCATTTGCAAGCGATCAAAAGACTGCTTCAGAGGTGTACCCCACAGGCCTTCGAATCCTGAGTGTTACTTTACAGCAGACCTAAAAAAGAGGCCGCAGACAGACCGGCATCTCGAAAACACACTTGTAAATAATATCGGAATCACCGAACCTCTCACTAAGCGTGAAGTACAAATTCTGCGTTCAATTCTTGCCGGAAAGACCAACAAACAAATAGCTCTAATGCTTTCAAGAAGCCGCCGAACTATTGAATACCACCGCAACAGACTTATGCGCAAGCTTAATGCACACAACACCGTCGAGCTGGTCAAGCGAGCCGTAGCAATGGGAATTGCCTAAGCCTATTGCATTGGCAAAGACTTAATCCCACAACTTCTTCTCGGCATATTTAGATTAGTTAAGCTATCATTGAATTGGTATTTTTCTGTGTTGTTTTTTATTTAGATCGTTCTACCATCAGTCCTCTAATACGTAGGATTTCCTCTTAAAATGGTGCTCATTATCTCTCCACAATCAACAAGAGTCATCCCATAAATGATGTTTTGTAGGTGCTTTTAAGTTGACTTAAGTTGGTTTTTCTGCTATAATAATATTTTGGGGATGGTGGTGAGAATCAGATTTAAAGGCTATCAGAAAACAGGCTTCACAAAGATGAAAGGCGAGGGGACAATGAACTATAGATTTTTTTTATATTTTATTGTTGGTGCGGGAGTGATGATGTTTTCTATTTTGGTACAAGGCTGTGCTGTCAGCAAGTTTAGTCATGCTAGTGAAGATGTTTTTATTAACGATGCATATACTTATGAAGAGGGAGATGAGCTTGTAATTTTGGGACATGTTAAACGCAGTTTACAAAACTGTTGTGATTCGGCCAGAGGTCATGTTGATATTGCGTTACTTGCCCAGGATGGAACCGTTATTGACTCGTTCAGCACCTTATATTCTCCTTCCAATATACCCAAGGTCAGAAGCAGATCGTCAAGTTTCAAGGTCCGGCGGCCTTATCTTCCTCCTGATGGTGTAATCATTAGAATGGCATATCATAACAGCCTGGAAGGTGCCGATTCTGCTCTATACGCCGGTGATGTATTTGACTGTAAACAAAATAAGGCGACACCTCAATATAGTGACGGAAAATACAAGGATATAATAACGAAAACCGGACGTGCCGCATCACAAATTGGCTACAATCATGGAGTCCATGTCCAGTTAATAGGCAATATGCGGTAGTTCTCCTACTCTTTTTCTTGACGATGCGATAACGTAAATATTTTATAAGTAACGACTTAGGTTTATTGTCGTGGTTTCACTTTGACATCATAGCATACATCATATTTACTATTTTCAAAGATAGGCTCTCTGCATATAATCTCGTATTCCGCATTTTCGCAACGGAAGCCATATTCTGATGAAAGCGACTTTTCCAGCCATGCCATACGTGTATTCTCAGCCTCTTCATCTTCCAAAGGCCAAATAGGCACACGGTATGAGTTGTCTATCTTGCATGTCTTGCTGCCTGGAGCGCAGGTGAGCCCGGCTGTGCCCGTAGATGCCCGGTACTTAAAGTATTGACTTCCGTTTTCGGTTTTGATTAGTTCTAACTTCGTGAAGTGCTTTCGGTTCATATCATTGCAGCCGACTATGAGCAGAACTGCAAATATGAAGTGTAGCGATCCCACAAGATGTTTTCACCCTTGCCATAGTTTTCCCCCAATTTAGAAATGTCACTAAAAAACGCCATAGTTCGTTACTCAAAATATAAGATATATTTCTGTGGCAGCCAAATACATCGCTTATGGAACCCCTGAGGGTGGTAAATTGGGTTTGATTGGCTTTGAATTGGGTTTGTTTTGGGTTAAATTGGCTTTGAATT
>CAZIAN010000479.1:0-4055 GCA_964537355.1 uncultured Pirellulales bacterium
TTTCAGTCTTTACGGGATATTACTCCAATCTACAGGGTCTAAAGGCAGAGGGAAGATAAGTGCTGCATTTTATATGTGGTTTTGTTGTTGCTTTATTAGCAGTTGTTCCGGCTGTTGTGTTATTTCTGCATAAAAAATTCACCAAAACTCAAAAAAACAAGAACGGGCATCTACTTGAAGAATTAGGCAGGCTCACCGGCGAGCTTGCTCATGAAATTAAAAATCCTCTCTCCACAATCAAAATCAATTTGGAGCTTGTCAGTGAAGAGCTGAAAGATTCAACTTCTGCTGAATCCGGCAAATTCGGTACGGAAAAAGAAAATCGTTGCCTCACAAGGGCACTGAGGAAAATAGCCGTTATTCAAAAGGAAACGGACAGGCTTGAGCAGATACTCGACGGCTTCCTGCGATACGTTGACAAAACGGAATTACATTTGGCCACCGCTGATATTAATGAGCTTATCAGTGATATGATTGACTTTTATTCTCCACAGGCACACAGCCATTCGATAACTATGCGACAGGGACTGTATAATAAACCGCTTATTTGCAAGGTTGATACGGATATGTTAAAACAGGTGATATTGAACCTGTTTATTAACGCTCAGCAGGCTATGGGCAAAAGTGGAGAATTGATGATAAGGACTTTCCCGCAAAAAAAAGATGCAGTTATTCAGATTAATGATACCGGAAGTGGCATTGCCCCGGACAAATTGCCGCATATCTTCAATACTTATTATTCATCTCGCCCGCATGGCAGTGGCTTGGGACTGGCCACAGCAAAGAAGATTATTGTCGCACATAATGGTACAATAACAGTTGACAGTGAGCCCCAAAAAGGTACATCATTTACTATAACATTACCACTCTATACCTGATAAGGTGTCAGTTTGAAGCAAAAAGTAAATCTAATTCTGGTTGTTGACGACGAGCGGGACCATGCCGATGGTATCGCCGAATCGCTTGAAAAATTGTGCACAAAGGCAATAGCGGTTTATACCGGCAAGGACGCGCTGGAAATTGTGCAAAGCCAGCAGGTGGATATTGTCGTCACCGATTTGAACTTCGAAGACGAAGATATAAACGGTCTTTCCATACTTGAAGAAGTAAGAAAGCAAAACGACAAAACGGAAGTAATTTTAATAACCGCCTACGCCACTATCGACACATGCAAGGAAGCCATCAAAAGGGGGGCATACGATTATCTCACCAAGCCAATCGACATCGGCCAGCTTCGTACTCTTGTCGCTCAGGCGGGTGCCAAAGTCATGGCCGCATATTCCCGCCAAACACAAAAAGATAAAACAGACAAAGGACAATTCAAGTTTGCCGGCGTCCGGGGTAACGATCCCGCAGTGGAGGGTATATTCGAGGTCCTGCGACGGGTGGCTCCGACTAATATCTCCGTCCTGATCGAAGGCCACTCCGGAACGGGCAAGGAGCTGCTGGCAAGAGCGATTCACCACAATTCTCTGCGCTGGGACAAACCCTTTATGCCGATAAACTGCGCCGGTCTGCCCGAGACTCTTTTAGAGAGTGAGCTGTTCGGCCATGTCAAAGGCGCCTTTACCGGCGCCGCCAACGACAGAAAAGGATTATTCGAAGCCGCGGATAAAGGCACTTTATTCCTGGACGAAATCGGGGATATGGCCCCTAGTTCCCAGGCCAAGCTTCTGCGTGTCCTCGAGGATGGCATCGTCATACCGGTCGGCTCGAATAAACAAACAGTCGTCGATGTCCGTATCATCAGCGCAACCAACCAGAACTTAAACAATCTTATTGAAACAAAAGATTTCAGACAGGATTTGTACTTTAGAATCAAGGGTGTAAACATTTCTCTTCCGGCCCTGCGTGACAGAGCACAGGATATACCGGAGTTTATTGACTATTTCATCAAAGAGGCCGTCACAGAGGTCGGCTCCAAAGTTACAGGCATAACCGACGCCGCACAAACAATCCTTACACACTATGACTGGCCCGGCAATATTCGTCAGCTTCGAAACACTATCAGGACAATGGTTGTCATGTGCGACCGCGACAAACTCGATGCACCTGACATTCCTCCTGAAATAGCACAGAGACGGCAATTGGCCCCGGCAAACGGAACGGCTGCCGGCCTGGCTGGTTTACCGCTGGACGAACTGGAAAAGCAGGCCATTGCAGATACACTAACCAAAACAAAAGGCAACCGGGAAAAAGCTGCAAAAATCCTCGGCATCGGAGAAAGAACGCTCTACAGAAAAATAAAAGAGTACAATCTGTAGGGGCAATCTCAATCCCAATAATCAATTTCCAAGGAGGGCTCCCACCAAACTCTGGGATAGTCCCGACCTTCAAGAATTCACCAGATACCTGAAAATACACTTAACTTTGCCATCAGTGGTATAAACCGTAAGACTTAGCTGAGCAAGCCAATATGCCCAAAAAAACCAAAACTGGGACCACCTTTGGGGCAGTCCCAGTTTCATTACTTATTTAGCTTTCAATACTACGCAGCTTACTGCAGCGCTTCGACTGAGTTGGGCCGAAGCCCGCCTGACATTCCTCACTTACTTGAAGAGTGCCATGATATAGCTGATTACCGTCATGAGAAGGCCTTGAGTTTCATCACTGTCGGCGCCCTCCTCGATTAGATAACCACCCTGTTTAGTATGCTGGAAAAAGGATACAAGTTCACCAGCTGCATCTTCCTTGATAAATTCAGCTCTGTGACATGCTCCACAAGCCCTTGAACCAGGCCCGGTGATATAAGCCGGCACGTTACCAATGTTTCTGTCCCAGGTTTCAATGGAATCAGAGCCCGACAACAAGCCAGGTAGCGATTTGGACTGGTCGGGCACTTCAAAGGTACCTTCATGGTGACAGGATTCACAGTTTTTAATTGTGAAATTGGGGTAAACATGCTCGACATGAAGATCATAACGTAACGCTTCTACCGGATCGGCGAAATTAACATCGCCAATATCAAAAGCCTGGAATGAGTGGATCGCATGGACATAGGAATCGATCGACCTTGACTGCATTTCTAAGTGAGAACCGCCGCTGAGCGTAACGTGACACGTCCTGCAGACTTTGATGTTCCCACCTCTGTTGCCGGAGTGGAAGGTTGTTGCAAGAGCATCATGACAGGAGTTGCATCCATTCTCAACATCCACGATATCACTGTAGAAACCGTCGTCAAAAGCATTAGCGCCAAAATCAAATGTTCTGGAAGGTGCGTTTAATGCAACGGTTTCACCATCAGCATCTTTCAAAGCCGGCAGGACGGAAATCTCTGCCCTCTTGACTGTGCCGTCGGCAAGCATGTCAGCCCACATCGACAAATCGGCGATAACTTCCCAACTGCCGCCTTCTGCCGATACGGTCGTGAAACGCGGATTTACGGTCTCACCATCTACCGGATATTCTAACAGCCTGTTTCCGTCAGCGTCTCGTCCGTGCGCCGCAACGATGAAATCCTTGGTGTCATAGCCGTACAATCCGACCATCACGGAAGGCACAATATCATCTTTACTAAGCGTTGTCGTATTCCCATTCTCGACCGCACTGAAGGCGATGGTAAGGTTGTTGCCGTCTATAGACGCTGAATCAATCGAGATGGAAAAGATGTCAGAATACTTCGTTCCGGCTGCATCAGCATAGATTTCCTTGTTATAGCCGGTGTGAATTTCACTGAATAATGGAGCAATACTGCCCTCGGCATGACAGGCATTACACTTCCCAAGTGATGTGCCATGAGGCATTACGCTTGCCAGTGCCGGCGGTCTGTTAGACTCGGTACCTTCCTCTGGTCCGGTCAGAGGGTGACAGCTCAGGCAGGTCTCCAGTTTGTAATTGGCATCCGTCAATATCTTATCAAGTTTGCCTTCATGGCATGTCGCGCAGTTTGACATGGACTGAGGATAGGGGAACTCCATCGCGTGCGACATGTGAACGTCGTTCATGATCCTGGCTTTATATGCGTACTGGGTCTTTTCGTCATCAGTCTTGGCATCTCCGGCATGGATTTCAGCATATCGTGCTGGATTATCAACTAAAATCTGCCAGTCCTCATG
>CAZIAN010000480.1:0-4040 GCA_964537355.1 uncultured Pirellulales bacterium
CTTGACTATACGAATCCACACAATCCAATCCGGTCATAACGGAACCCTGACAGCTTGAAAACGCCGTAAAAAGACTTATAGCACATAACAAAATGAATCTGCATTCAAACGGCTTATTTCGCCTCTGGACGGCGTCAGGCTGTATCGACAATGCAGAACAAAAGCCTGCTTCGCCTTCGGTGCCGCGACGAAAACGCTCGTTTTCGGTGCTACGATTCATTTTGATAGGCACTCCTAAGATTATAGTTAATTTTGCTGATTTAATTTTTTCACCTGCAATAGTCATATATCAGAATTTTCTTTTGATTGCAACCGCAATAAATTGGCACCCTTAAGGGTGGTAAGTACCGCGAGTAAATCACAATATATCATCTTAAATTCCATACCCACGCAAAAGCGTTCCTTTTGGCTTTGATTGGCTTTGAATTGGGTTTGTATTGGCTTAAATTGGGTTTGTTTTGGGTTAAATTGGGTTTGAATTGGCTTTGAATTGGGTTTGTTTTTTCCTGAAATCTTCGTTTTTGGGCGAAATACGCACAAAATTGGGTTTGTTTTGCATAAAAAGGAGTGATTTGTCGAACATTCTCTACAGTTGTAGAGCGCTGATCGATTGATTATTGACGATTTACTATTTATTATTGTGTATTTCATATCATATTTCATAATCTCAGTGAGGGCAGAAAAAGACTGCCTCTATAATTAGATGAGTGTGCACTTTTGAACCGAAAATTCAGTCTTTTTTCGCAGCTTGCTGTTCGTAACTCTCTGTTAAAGAAGGAGATAAAAAAATTGGAAATATTTTATTTTTGTTTTTGAGAGTGTGCGTTTTTGACTGAAAATAGATAGTGAATAGTGAATGGTGAATAGTGAATAGTGGAAAGGAAAAAAGATGGGCGAGAATAATGAGGGTAAAATTAAAAGCTTTAAAGATCTGAAGATATGGAATATGGGTATCAAGTTGGTTGAAGATGTTTATAGGGTGAGTACCTCCTTCCCCAAAGAAGAAATGTACGGTTTACAATCCCAATTGAGGCGCTCGGCCGTCTCAATCCCTTCTAATATTGCCGAAGGATTTGGGAGGTTTCATAATAAAGAGTACAGAAAAGTTTTGTACATATCACTTGGAAGCTGTGCCGAACTAACAACACAAATTATTATTGCAGCAAGACTGAAGTATGTTGAAGAAAACAAAGCCGATTCTATACTATCCGATATCGATGAAATTAGTAAAATGACGATGAGCCTAATTAAGAAACTAAATACCCGCGATTAAAGACTATAAAAGAAGGAGACAGAAATTAAAGATTAACGGGGATTTTGGGTAAGAATTTGGTTGATTTTTGGTGGTTTTTCTTAGTTTTTTAGCGTTTTTTGTCGAAAATTGCTCGATTTTTCGAGGTTTGGATGCGTAAATGAGTGGATGTGGATAGTCAAATGACTACGATTTTATTGACACAACACAAAAGCTTATTCGGAGATTTTTTCGTGGGTTTGGAAGTTTGCTGGTATTTGTTTGGCCCCCGGCCCCCTACCCCCGACCCCCGGCAGACAAGTAAGTAGGCACACACCGAGGGTAAACTCCAAAGCAAGTTAGCTAACATTCCCCTGCTGTGAGTCAGGTGAGCAGCACCCGGGTATAAACTCGCTTAAACTCCGGTATATTGTGCATTGCGAAGGGAATATTGTTGAAAAACGGTCTGCTATTTGATAATCTTAATTAAGACAGGGGCGATGTGTGCAGGACATCAGTATAGGCTTAAAATGCCCGGGTATTTGAGAAATGGAAAGGACATATTATGAAAGGTGAGTTTACGGCAATTATCGAAAGCGCTCCGGAAGGAGGCTATTGGGCAATATGTCCTGAGATTCCCGGAGCAAACGGCCAGGGAGAAACAATCGAAGAAGCAAAAGAAAGCCTTAAACAGGCAATCATTCTTCTACTTGAAGATCGACTGGAAGATGTTCGGCGCGGCTTACCCAATGACGCAATTCAGGAAAATATTGCGATCTAATGAAACGGAAACAATTAGAAAAAAAGCTAAGGATAGCCGGCTGTTATTTGAAAAGAGAAGGCTCATCACACTCACTCTGGATCAATCCAAAAACGGGAGTTATAGAAGCTGTCCCCCGCCATATTGAAATCAAAGAACCATTAGCTAAAAAGATATTAAAAAGCATGAATGCAGATTAGCTTTTTTTGAGGCACCCTTACTATTCACGAAACGGGCCACGGGAACCGTGCGACGGAATATGCTGGTCATTAATTGGCAGGACGAAAAAAATAGGTGACTGTCCCTCTGGGGTCTCAAGCAGAACAATGTATATATAGTTTCCGGCCAACAATACAAGGGATAGCTGGCCTTCTTTGGCGAATTCACTGGATGGTCTTGAACGATATTTCTTCGGGTACTTTCAACCTGGTTCTAAGCTTACGAAATTCATCTTCATTCATTGGGCCATGGATATCGCCAGATGTTACCTCGATGATGTACCAGTATGTTACGCTGGTGTCGACTTTTCTATCCTTCTTTTCGGGATGTCGTTTCGCGAGTATGAAATCATCATTCCAACCATAGGCAAACACAGTAGGAGGAACCACCTGCCAGGCCTGCGGAAGATACTTTGAGGCTCTTGCGGATTATACAAGCATCCTGCATTACATCTGGAGCAACAACGACATATCCGTTGTTGAGGTCCTCCAAGTAGTGTGGGGGTCCCACCCAACATCCTCCTACGAAAATCGCAACTGCAAAAATGGATATGAGACAGTAAAGTTTTTCTTTCATAGCACATTCTCCTTATCATGTGGTTCCGTGGGTGGTAATGGAGGTGCGGCTGCTTGCTCGGTCAACTTCATTCAATAAGATATAGTATAAAATTGGATTTATCATCATTATCCTGTGCGAAAGTCTACATTATTTCAAACCAACGATTTGATTGTCGCGGATCAGTACATATCCTGACGTTCCATAATAACTTGGCGAACTACGCGGATCTAATGCGAAGAAGTAGAATTCATCCCCGTCTTTGTATTGACTCTTAAGCTTATTCCATTTATCATTTTCAAAGCCAAAAGGAACCTGTGGGACATCAGAACGCGAAGACGTCTTTATTCTTTCGAACGACTCTTGTTCAATTTGCTCTATCGTTAATGGGCCCTCGATTATCCATGCCGGCCCAGGGATATCGGGGATGTTGCCATCACTTGACTTATAATAATAATCCTTCTTCATCTTACGTAATTCACTGAGTACTTTCTTGTGCTCCTCAGCAGACGACCAATACGTATCATCTACATTCACAAACTCATGTATCCAATGGCTCCTCATTATCCTGCGAATTTCGTCGTGCCTTGTCATCTTATCATCAGAATCTACTGAAACATAATTATCAGTGTCCTGACAAGAAGAACACATCAATATTCCTATAAGACATACGATGATAATTTTCATTTCTTTTTCCTCATTTTTTTTCGCTCGCTTATAATTCCCCGGCCCGCAAAAACCGGCTAATATATTGATTATAGTATCAGGTGAGCTAATAGAAAATATATATTTCGAAATCGAATCTCCGTCAATTTAGTTTTGAGTTGAGGAGGTCCTTCGGGCGGCTACTTGAACAGATTTCTCGGCAAGCTCGAAATGACGGTTGTGTATTGCGGATGATCTTTTTAAGATGTGTACACACGTAATGTTGTGTGCCAGACCCCTCCACTCGGCTTCGCCTCGGTCGGGGTGACAAAGAGAAGAGGATTAGTGAATTAGAGATTGGTTAATTGGAAAGACAAAAAGGGCAACCTTTTAAATGATTAATGAATTATTTATTATTGATTATTGTAATGAAGAATTGCAAAGTTGTTTGCCTTTCTTTGTATATATGTATGAATTATTAAAAGCGTGTGCCAGATTTCTCCACTCACTTCGTTCGGTCGAAATGACAACGAAACTGTAAGTGCTGACTTTTTGACGTGTACAAATTTGTTTTTTGTGCGGGTGATTATCATCTCGGATTCTTTAAGACGATTACAAGAAAAACGATGA
>CAZIAN010000481.1:0-693 GCA_964537355.1 uncultured Pirellulales bacterium
CGAAAATATTTGTACATTTCGATTAACAACATATTTTTTCAGGAAAATTATTACATCAAGGAAATTGTTTTGGGATTTCTGTTATGTTATTTTCATCTACTAATCTACTTCTGGAACAAAAAACTTTATTTGGAGGAAAGAATCATGTTGGAAAAAATATTTGTAAGAGCCTTATTCTGTCTGATTGTGTTAGTCAGTTTTTCTGCTAATAAAGCTATGGGGGGAAATATACTGTTTATAGTTAACGACCCGACTGAAGCCACATTCCAAAATGACGCCCTGATAAAAGACTTCCTCGAAGGACTCGGGCACACTGTAACTTATTTTGATGACGACGAGGATGAAGCAGCCACCGAGGCTGCCGCTGCTGCTGCTGATTTGGTCTTTATTTCTGAATCGGTGGGTTCCGGCGCAATTAGGGAAGAAATCACAGAAATTGAAACTCCTATGATAATCACAGAGTGCTGGGCCTGGGACGAAATGGGTTTAACTCTGGGTGGAGGTGCAGGTCAGGATGTGGCAACTACAGATATTGAGGTCGTCAATCCCGGACATCCTTTGGCTGCAGGCCTAAGCGGGACTGTCTCCGTTCTGACTGATACCACTGGCCTGGATGGCACTGCTCGCTTTTCAAATGGCATCGCAGGGGACGAAGCCACAGTCATTGCAACAGCCACTCTGGCTGATGGCCAG